>DAIMBN010000013.1:0-40533 GCA_036718335.1 Coriobacteriaceae bacterium | reverse complement strand
TGTGACCTCCCGGTTATCAGCCGGACGCTCTAACCAACTGAGCTACAGGTCCATCGCGCAAGGGATATATTAGACGAGTCATTACGCGCGCGTCAACAACTTTTTTGAAAATCTTTGGAGGGTGTTCGCCCCGGCCGCACGGCGGCATGTGAAGTCGCCTGCTCGGACAGTCCTGACTCGCGCAGAGAGCACATTAAGTGCTCTCTGGCTCGTGCGGAACTCGCGATCGACTTCACATGCCGCCGTGCGGCCGGGGCGAACGCGAGTCCCGAGGTTTTCAAAAAAGCGGTCGGCGCGCAGTGCGCCGACCGCCGATATATGGGGTCTGTTATTTTCTACCAGTAAGGGCATCTTACTCGTCTAGGAGATCCTCTGGCATGTCGTTGCCGTCGCCTAGGTCGACTGGGGTATTTTCGGCATCGACCGTTGCCTCGGCCTCGGCGCCTTCGGGCTTTTCCTTAGCTGCCGTCATGCGGGCGACAGCGCACACACGGTCGTTGTCGTCGACGGTCATCATCTTGACGCCCTGGGTGGCTCGGCCGGTCTGGCTAATCTCATCGGTCTTGACGCGAATGACCGTCGCGCCTTCCGTCACGATGAACAGCTCGTGCTGCGGACCCACCGTCTTCATGGCCGCGAGGTTGCCCTTGCGCTCGGTCATTTGGATGGTGTAGACGCCCTGGCCGCCGCGGTTCTGCTCTGGGTAATCCGCAACCGGCGTGCGCTTGCCGTAGCCACGCTCGGTGATGACAAACAGGTCACCGTTGCCGTTGGTAACCTCCATACCCAAAACGCTCACGCCGTCCTTCATGCTAATGCCGCGAACGCCGCTGGTATCGCGTCCCGTGGCGCGAACCTGGTCCTCGGGGAACATGATCGCCTTGCCCGCAGTGGTGGCCAGGATAATCTTGTCGCCCTCGCGCACACGGCGCACGGCGAGCAGCGCGTCGTCGTCCCTCAGGTTAATGGCGATCAGGCCATCACGGCGGCTGCGGTCGTAAGCGCTCATCACGGTCTTCTTGACCATGCCGCTCTTGGTGGCAAACATCAGGTACTCGTCGGCGGGGAACTCGCGGCAGCTGATGACGCTCGCGATCTTCTCGCCTTCCTCAAAGGGCAGTAGGTTGACGATCGCGGTGCCGCGCGCCTGGCGCGTACCCACCGGCAGCTCGTGCACCTTCAGGCGGTAGACCTTGCCCTTGCTCGAGAAGAACAGCACGTACTCGTGCGTGGATGCGATAAACATCTCGTCGATGACGTCGTCCTCTTTAAGGTTGACGCCCGACACGCCCTTGCCGCCGCGCTTCTGGGCGCGGTAGGCAGCCACCGGGATGCGCTTCACGTAGCCGGTGTGGGTGATGGTCACGACCATGTCCTCGTCGGCGATGAGGTCCTCGACATCCAGATCCTTTTCGACATGGCTGATCTCGGTGCGGCGTTTGTCGCCGAACTTTTTCGAAATCTCGCGCATCTCCTCCTTGATGACGCCCAGGATCTTCTCCTCATGCGCCAGCAGGTCCTCGTAGTAGGCGATGGCGCGGCGCAGACCGTCCAGTTCTTCCTGGATCTTGTCGCGCTCCAGGCCAGTCAGGCGGCGCAGCTTCATCTCGAGGATGGCCGTGGTCTGCTCGGGCGTAAAGCCAAAGCGCTCGATCAGGCGGCCGCTTGCCTCGGAGTCGGTCTGCGAGGAACGGATAATGCTGATGACCTCGTCGATATGGTCGAGAGCCATCAAGTAGCCCTCGAGGATATGGGCACGTGCCTGGGCCTTCTTAAGGTCAAAGCGGGTGCGGCGGGTGACGACGTCGACCTGGTGGTCGATGTAGTGCTGCAGCATCTCGCGCAGGCTCAGGCATTTGGGAACGCCGTTGACGAGCGCCAAGTTGTTGGCGCCAAAAGTCGTCTGCAGCGAGGTGTACTTATACAGGTTGTTGAGCACGACCTGCGGAATGACGCCCTTCTTGAGCTCGATGACCAGACGGATGCCCTTTTGGTTGGACTCGTCGCGCATGTCCGAGATGCCCTCGATGCGCTTGTCGTTTACGAGCTGGGCGATCTTCTCCTGCAAGGTGCCCTTGTTGACCATGTAGGGAATCTCGGTAAAGACCAGGCGGCTGCGAACGGTCTTGGTGGATTCCACGTGGGCCTTGGCACGCACGGTAATGGAGCCGCGACCGGTCTCGTAGCTCTGCCTAATGCCGGCGCTGCCCATGATGATGGCGCCGGTGGGGAAGTCCGGACCGGGCATGATCTGCATAAGCTCGTCGACGGTGGCGTCGGGATTGTCGATCAGGTAGCAGGTGGCCTCGATCGCCTCGGTGAGGTTATGCGGGGCGATATTGGTGGCCATGCCGACGGCGATGCCCTGACTACCGTTGACCAGCAGGTTGGGAAAGCGCGCGGGCAGCGCCACGGGCTCGGCGAGCGACTCGTCGTAGTTGGGCTGCCAGTCGACGGTATCCTTTTGCAGGTCGCGCAGCAGCTCCATGGCAGGCTTTGCCAGGCGGCTCTCGGTATAACGCATGGCCGCCGCGCCGTCGCCATCGATGTTGCCGAAGTTGCCGTGGCCATCGATGAGCGGTGTGCGCATGGAGAACCACTGCGCCAGACGAACCATGGCCTCGTAAACCGCGGAGTCACCGTGCGGATGGTACTTGCCGATAACTTCTCCGACCGTCCAGGCCGACTTCTTATGCGGGCGGTTGGGGTAGATGCCACTCTCGTTCATGGCGTACAGGATGCGGCGGTGCACCGGCTTTAGTCCGTCGCGCACGTCCGGCAGGGCGCGCGCCGTGATGACCGACATCGAGTACTCGATGAACGACTGCTTCATCTCGCGGCCGAACTCTGAAATCTGGAGCTGGCCGCCGTTGATGTCCTCGCCGGCCGAAGCGCCACGATCGACCGCGCCGAAGCTCTCCTCGAGCTCGGCGTCGTCATCCTCATCATCTTCATCCTCGGCGTCGGGGTTATAGGAATCCGGATCGCCGTCCTCGCCCTGCTCGGCGCGGGCGAGTAGGCGCTTCAGATCATCGGGCATGCCGGCGTCGCCGGCCTCGTCCATACCCTCGTTGTTGTTGATATCGTCTGCCACGTTACCTCCTCTTAAGCGTCAAGGAACCGAGCATCATGCGCATGCTTTTCAATGTACTCGCGGCGATAGCCGACCTCGGAACCCATGAGCTCGCGCACGGCGCGGTCCGCCACCACGGCGTCCTCGATCGACACGCGCTGCAGGATACGGGTCTTGGGGTCCATCGTCGTCGAGGCAAGCTGCTTGGGGTCCATCTCGCCCAGGCCCTTGTAGCGCTGAACGGTATAGCCCTTGCGCTTCTTGGTGATCTTGCCGTCCTTGGCCTTGCCGTCCTCGTCGTTGTCGTCGGGGTTCAGGCCCAGGCTCTGAATGGTGTCGCGCAGAATCTCGTCTTCGGGCTGGCGGCCGTTGGGATACACGTAATGGATCTTGTTGCGTACCTTAATGCCAAAGATGGGCGGGCAGGCAACATAGACATAGCCGGCATCGATCAGCGGGCGCATGTACTTGTAGAAGAACGTCAGCAGCAGGATGCGGATATGCGCACCGTCAACGTCTGCATCGGTCATGATGATGATCTTGTGGTAGCGCGCCTTGCTGATATCGAAGTCGCCACCGTCGCCGGCGCTCGTCGTGACGCCGCAGCCGATCGCGGTGATCAGGGATTGGATGGTGTCGCTCGAGAACGCGCGGTGGTCACCCACGCGCTCGACGTTCAAAATCTTGCCGCGCAGGGGCAGAATCGCCTGGATGTCTCGGCGACGGCCGTCCTTGGCCGAACCGCCTGCCGAGTCGCCCTCTACGATAAAGAGCTCGGTCAGCTCGGCATCGCGTACCGAGCAGTCGGCGAGCTTGCCGGGCAGCGACGCCGTCTCGAGCAGGCTCTTGCGGCGGGTCGCCTCGCGCGCCTTGCGGGCGGCGTTGCGGGCCTTGCATGCCTGCTGGGCCTTCTTGACGATCTCGCGGGCGGGTTTGGGATGCTCCTCCAGATAATCGGTCAGCCCATCGGTCACGATCTTGAGCGTGAGCGCGCGCATGTAGGAGCTGCCGAGCTTGGCCTTGGTTTGGCCCTCAAACTGCGGGTCGGGCAGCTTGACCGAGATGACGGCCGAAAGCCCCTCGCGCACGTCGTCGCCGCTCAGGTTGGCCTCCTTCTCCTTGAGTAGGTTCTGCTTGCGAGCGTAATCGTTGATCACGCGGGTGAGAGCGGTGCGGAAACCCTCGAGATGCATGCCGCCCTCGGGGGTGTAGATGTCGTTGGCAAACGACATGACGTTCTCGCCGTAGCCGGCATTCCACTGCAGGGACACCTCGACCTCGCCCATCTTGGTCACGGGCGCATCCGGATCCGACTTGCCCTCGATATAGATGGGCTCCTTGAAGGCCTCGGGAACGTCTTTGCCGTCGTTGAGGAACTTGACGAAGTCGATGATGCCGCCCTCGTAGCAGAACTCCTCCACGTGGGGAGTCGCCTCGCGCTCGTCGGTCAGCACAATCTTTAGATTCTTATTGAGGAACGCCGTCTCCTGCAGACGGTTGTGCAGCGTATCGAAATCGTAGACACAGGTCTCGAAAATCTCGTCGTCGGGCCAGAAGCTGACGGTGGTACCCGTCGAATCCGAGGTGCCCACGACCTCCATCTTCTTGACGGTCTTGCCGCGCGAGAACTCCATCTCGTAGACGCTGCCATCACGGCGCACCTGCACGACCACGCGCTTGGACAGTGCGTTGACGACGGAGATGCCCACGCCGTGCAGTCCGCCCGAGACCTTGTAGGCCGAGTTATCGAACTTACCGCCGGCGTGCAGGATCGTCATAACGACCTCGAGCGTCGGGATCTTTTTGATGGGATGCTCGTCGACGGGGATGCCTCGCCCGTTGTCGACGACCGTGATGGAGTTGTCGGCGTGGACCGTCACGTGAATCTCGGTGCAGAAACCGGCCATGGCCTCGTCAACGGAGTTGTCAACGATCTCCCACACCAGGTGATGCAGGCCGCTGGCGCTCGTCGAGCCGATATACATGCCCGGGCGCTTACGAACGGCCTCGAGACCTTCGAGAATCTTAATCTCGCCGCCATCGTAATCGTTTTCGTTTGCCACACGTCCTCCTTCAGCTAAGAAAATGTGTACAGCCTTACTAGTTTATCGTAAAAAAATACCCTCGGGAGCGAGGGTATTTGGCTCTACAAGGCCACCAGATGCGATTTAAGGCTCTTTCTTGCTTTGCACGCCCTTGGCCCACTCGGCACTAGCTCTCATGGCATTCTCGAGGGCCTCGCGCAGTTTTTGATCTTCGATGGGCGCCACTTGGCGCTCAATCTCGCCGCGTTCGGCCTCACTGAGATCGGCGTGCGGAGCCGGCGGGCGCTCGGTCACGGCTGGGCGCAGGCGCTCCTTGGCAGCCGGCGGCGTGTGACCGGGCGCGGTCGTTTTGAACACCAGGCCGTCCACATGCGCGCCGGCCCGCTCCATGCGTGCCCGGATGATCTCGCGCAGCAGCGTCATCTCCTGCGTCCACGAGGGCGAATCGAGATACACCAGCAGTTCATTGGACTCGGGCAGGTAGCGCAGGCCCGTCACGTGGCGTCCCTCGCGCGTGCCCGAGCACACCGCATTCCAGGCGCGATAGACCGCACGAGATTCCTCTGCAGCCTCCATTTGCGCGCGGCGCTCAGGTGTTGCGGCCGCCAGGATGCGCTGACGCTCGGCATCCAAAAAGCCGCCAAAGGCAACCGTTCCGTTCTCGCGCTCGTAATTAGCACGTCTCACCCATGCTCACCACCTTGGCTCGATCAAGCAGGTCATCGGTAAAATACCCCAGATTGGTGGTGGTTATGACCGTCTGGATATCATCACCGATCAGCTGCAGAAAAGCGCCTCGCCGCCCGGCATCGAGCTCGCTCATCACGTCGTCCAAAAGCAGCAGTGGCGCGGTGCCCAGGATATCGCGCGCCACGGCCACTTCTGCCACCTTCCAGGCAAGCACCAGCGTTCGCTGCTGGCCCTGGCTGGCAAATGAACGGGCCGATCGGCCCGCGACGGAAAACTCAATCTCGTCGCGATGCGGACCCACAAGCGTCACGCCGCGGCGCATCTCCTCATCGGCACGCTCATCGAGGGCCGCGAGCATATGCTCGTATGCCCAGTCCTTAAGTTCCTCGCGCCCCTCGGTTTGAGGTAAATCCCCCAGTGTGGATACATAGGACACGCCTGCGTCCTCGCCGGACGCCACCTGCCCATACGCGGCGCGCACATGGCCCGCCAGTCGGTCGAGCAGGGCCAAACGATGCACGAGCAGGGCTGACCCGGCGCGGGCGATGGAGTCATTCCACGCACCGAGCATCTCGCGGCAGCACCAGGTCTCCTTGAGCAGGGCGTTGCGCTGCGTCACGCAACGCCCGTAGGTGCTCACCAGGTCGGCGTAACGGGCGCTCAGTTGCACGCCAAAGTCATCGAGGGCGGCGCGGCGCACGCTGGCGCCGCGCTTGACCATATCCAGATGATCGGGGCAAAACAGCACGCTCGGCATAACCCCGCGCACGCCGGCAGCCGAGCACCTCTTGCCGTTACGGCTAAACGAGCGCTTGCCGTCCTCAACACCCAGCCCCATATCGAGCACGCGGCCATCGCCCTCGAGCCTCAACGCGAGCCTGCACGAGCCCGTGCCGTCGTGCACGAGCTCGGTAGCGGTGGGATGCCTAAACGAGGCGCCGCTCGTCAAAAGCTGCAGCGCCTCTATGAGGTTGGTCTTTCCCGCCGCGTTGGGTCCCGCAAGCACCGTCACGCCTTCGTCCAGGTCAAGACGGTAGCTATCGAAACTGCGGTAGCGCGCGACGGAAAGGTTGCGGGCAAACATGGTCATGGCGCAGCGCTAGATGCGAACCGGCATGACCAGGTACAGATAGTTGATCTTGTCGTAGGACTTAAAGATACCCGCCTGCGAGTAGCTCTTGAGCTCCAGCGTGATCTCCTTCTCCTTGGATAGGGCATTGAGGCAGCCAAAGATGTAGTGGTAGTTAAAGGCGATGGTGCCCGACTCGCCCTCGGCCTCGACATCGATTGTCTCCTGCGCCAGATCCTGGTCATTGGAGATGGAGGACAGGCCCATCTGGCCGTTCTCGACATCGATCTCGAACTTGACTGCGGGGTTCGCGCTCGCGATGACCGCCACGCGCTTGAGGGCGGCATTAAAAGCCGCCACGTCGATCTTGACGCTCGTCACGCACGAATCGGGGATGAGCTGCTTGTAGTTGGGGTACACGCCCTCGATACGGCGCGACACGTAGGTGGTGTTGCCGGCCTCAAAGACAACCTGGGTGTCGGTGGCGCCGATCATGATGGTCGCCTGGCTGGCCATGATGCTCAGGGCGTCGTTGAAGGCGTCGGCCGGAACGTTGAGCTCAAAGGACCCCTCGAGCGTCGAGGTCTCGACCTGGGTGTCGCATACGGCAAGGCGGAAGGAGTCGGTTGCCACCAGGCGCACGGTGTTGTTCTCGACCTTCATGTGCACGCCTCCCAGGATGGGGCGGGCCTTATCAGTCGAAGTGACGCGCCACACGCGGCCGACCATCTCGGACAGGATATCGGTCGGGAGCTCCACCGCACTTTCGATGGCATAGGCGGGGAACTCGGGGAAATCGTTGGCGTCGAGCGTGTTGAGGCGGAAGGAGCTCTTCTCGCATCCGATCAGCACCTGACGCTCCGAGAGCTCAAAGGTAACCGGGGCGTCGGGAAGGGTCTTCGTAATGTTCGAGAGCATCTTGCAGGGAATCACCATCTCGCCCTCTTCTTCGACATGCGCGGCAATGCGATGACGAATCGAGATGGTGTAGTTAGAGGTTTGGAATTCCAAGATGCCGTCCTGCGCCTTAACGAGCACGCCCGACAGGATGGGAAGGGTAGATGCCGAAGCGACCCCTTTCATAACGACGCCGATGGCTTGCGTGAGCGAGCTTTGGCTGACGGTGAACTTCATCTTTTAATACCTTTCTATAGATATAAATATCTTAATAATAGTAATAGCACTGACGAAACTGTTGATTACTCCCAAAAGCGCTGGTCAACCCCAAAAAGAGAATCGACAGCAACCTGTGCGCAACCGACTGTGTTTTCCACGTTCAAAACCTGCGGAAAACTTTTCGTCGCCTTGGGGTGAGTTTTAGACATGTTATGCCCAGCGTTTCGACAAGTTTTCAACAGGTGTCTCTATTTCCCTACGAGCGCAGTGTAATTTTATCTCGCAGCGATTTGAGATCCTCGGTTATGGTGCGGTCTTCCTGAATCATCTTCTGAACCTTTTTATAGCTCGTACTGACGGTTGAGTGGTTGCGGTTGCCAAACTCCGCGCCCACCGCCGTAGTCGTCATCTCGCACATCTCGATGGCCAGATATATGGCGATATGGCGGGCTTTGGCTATGTTGGCGTTGCGGCGCGGGCCGATGAGCTCCTCGTGCGTCACGCCGTACTGCTCTTCAATGACAGACTGGACCGTCTGCACGTTGATCTTTTTGGCCGACGTATCGAAGTACTGACTTGCGATGGCGTCGATGTCGTCGAAACTGAGCTCGCTGCCCTCGCGTTCGCGGTCTCCTGCCTCGCCGGCGCAGCGTTCGCAGAAGCTCTCGAGTTCGCGGATGTTGGTTCCCGAGACTTCTGCCATGTGCTTAAAGTGCTCGTCGGTCAGATGCCCGCCATCGCCGCCATAGGCCGCCAGCAGCGAGTCGTCACCCGCCTCGGGTGCGGCGGCTATCGTGTTCTCGTAGTAGCGCTGCAAGATCTTGTATTTCATCTCGTAGCTGGGCTCCGCCACCAAACAGAGCATACCGGCATTAAAACGGCTGGTAAGGCGCTCGTCCATGCTCAGGTCTTTGGGCGCACGGTCGGCTGCGATGACGACTTTTTTGTTGTTGCGGATAAACTCGTCCATGAGCTGGAAGAAGTAGTCCACGCTCGCGCGCTTGCCGATGATGTTTTGAATGTCGTCGATGATGAGCACGTCCACGTCGTGGTATGCCTGCATGATGGGGGCGTTGCTCTTCTTTTGGCGGTCGAACTCCGTCATCAGGTCATCGAGGTACGCCTGTGAGTTGGCGTACTTTACCTTGATCTTGGGCGACTTTTCGGCGAGTTCGTTTTTGATGGCGAGCAGCAGATGGGTCTTGCCCAGCCCCGATTTGCCATAGATGAACAGGGATGTGCATGTGCCGCGTTCGTCCGCGAGCGCGGCAAACTTGAGGGCTGAGCGATAGGCATGGCTGTTTTCTGGGCCGTAGACAAAGTTTTCGAAGGTGAATTTCGAGTTGGCCGCGAGCGGCGCGCCGTCGGTGTTCTGCTCGATCGGTGCCGCAGCTGCGGGGACGCTCATGGGCGATGTGGAGGCTGGTTTTGCACTCTTTGCAGGCGCCTCGCCTTTCATCTGGTTCATCATGCGGCGGAAATCGTCGGCCGAAAGCGTGTTTTTGATTGCGATGCCCGAATCCTCGCCCGGTGTTGCGTCGTGCGCGATAGGCATGTGTGTGGCAGCGGACATGGGAGCCGCCGGCGTCGAGACGGTGGGCATGGTTTCACGGGAAACATCGCCGATTTGATGCTCGGGAGCCGACACTGTGGTGGTAGCTGGCGCCGCCGGGGGAACGACGGGTGCCGCGGGTGCGGCGTTATCTGCCGCGGAGCCCTGTGGTGCCACGATGTTGAGCGCAATCGGTGCAAAGGCGATCTCTTCCAGGTACGCCTCGATGGTCGGCTGATGCTTTTTGAGCTGAGCGATGGCAAATCGTGAGGGGGCCTCAATCGTCAAGGTGTCCTCGGTCAGGCTCACAGCACGCGATTGCCCCAGCATGTTGATGAGGCGCGCATCTTGGCCGTCGCGCTGACAAAAGGCGATGGCATCCCCCAGGATGATGCTTGCTTCCTCGTCCACTGTCTCTCCCGTTCCTTAAGCTTGGGCCCGCACGCGAGCGCTTCCGATTTCGGTCAGATGGTATTTCTGCCCATGTTTGACTATCAAGCCCGTCTGCGCCAAATCGTTGAGCGTGCGCGACCAGGTGGGTGCAGAGTTTCCAAACGCCCGCGCCAAGTCCGTCGCGCCGCACTCTTGATGTTGGGCCAGATACCCTAATGCAGCGTTGCCGCGTTCGCTTATAAACACGTCCGACTGCGGTTGTGCGTATTGATTCGCCGCATTAGGATACATCATTTGAGCTGCTGGTTGTTGAGAACTCTGCATGGGCGGCATCTGCTGTTGAAAACTTTGCGGCCACTGTTGGTAAGGCTGCGGCGGCATCTGCTGAGTCCAGGGGTTGAGGTTTCCCTGCGGCATCTGCTGATACGGCTGCTGGTACGGCTGAGGATACTGCTGGGCATATCCCTGCTGCGGCATATATTGGGGAGGATACCCTTGTGGGTACGGTTGGTAGCCCATTTGCGCGACGTTTGGCATGGCCGCCGTCTGCTGCACGGCGCCTGTGTCCGGATCTGCCGAGCCTATCCCCTCCGGCATGTTTTGCACTGGGTTGCCCAGCGGTGTCTGGGGGTCTTGCATGGGAAAACTTCCAGGCTGCTGCATCTGCTGTGCAAACGTGCTGGATAGGGGATACGCCGGCTGCTCCGTCTCGGGGCGCACGGCGGCCCCTCGCCCTCCGGCGCGCTCGATTTCCTGTACGCGCTTGGGATTCAGGCTTACCGTGACCACGGTGCCGTTGCCCATGTTGTCCTCGATGGATACAGCGCCGCCGGCGTTTTCCAGGTACTCCTGCACCATGGGAAACCCGGCTCCGGTTCCGCGGATGTATCGTTTCATGTTGCTGTTTGCGCTGGTAACGCCAAAGTCGAACGCGCGCTCCTTGTCGTCGATCCCCGGTCCCTGGTCTGCGAATCGGATGGTGTCGCCGCCGTCTAGGATCGAGATGATGGGCTCTGCAAAGTGGGCGTGGATATAGTTTTCGACAATCTCGCGGATAACCATGAGCGAGATGTGCCCGCCCTGTTCTTTCATGCACTGGTAGACGGTGTTGGTTGTCTCTTCCAGATAGGTGCGCACGTCCTTAGGTTCGATGACGATGACGCGCGGCGTCGACAGCATGTCGTCATAGACCGCGATACGTGCGGCATACATGGCAGCCTGCGTTTTCGCAGCGGCCTGCTCTTCCTCGCCACGCTTTTCGCGCACGCCGGTGATGTGCTCGTTGTCGGGTGCCGGGTCTCCGGAATCGATCATGGTGTAAAAGTCGTCAGACATGCCGCTCGCAATCTTTCAAAAGGTTTCGAACAAATAGTAGCTCACCGTGCAATGTTTCTCATCTTTCGACAACTTTTCAAAACCTGTTGAAAACTTTGGAAAACGGGCGAAAAGTTCTCAACATTGCCAACATGACCTGTTGAAAACTAGATGAAATATCATGAAAAGTTGCCATGCGGCGCAAATTTCGGTTGAGCTTATGGGGGAACCGTGTGAACTACGCAACCTTTTACCTTCGATTTCTTGACATTTGAACATTGATTTCCCTACAATCTTCAAGCTCACGTGTCTATATCTGCGTCCGCGCTCCCGCGGACACTCGAAATGCAGCAGGAGGAACTTAAGATGAAGCGTACGTATCAGCCTAATAAGCGTAAGCGTGCCAAGACCCATGGCTTCCGTGCCCGTATGGCCACCAAGGGTGGTCGTGCCGTGCTCGCCCGTCGCCGCGCCAAGGGCCGCAAGCGTCTCACTGTCTAGCAGCGATACACACATCTCGCATGAAGACTATTAAGTCTCGGCAAGATTTCGAGCATGTGTTCAGTCAGGGGCGTCGTTTCAATCACCCTCTGATTCGAATGACCATATGTGAATCGGTTGGCGAAGGCGACTCCGGAAGGGTCGCCTTCGTTGGTGCTAAACGGCTCGGTTGTGCAGTTGTGCGCAACCGTTCTAAGCGTGTGATGCGCGAGGCCGCCCGCAGCTGCGGATTTCCCGTTGCGGGTTATGACATCATCTTGTTCGCGACTCCCAAGACGAGGATCTCCTCGCCGCAGGAGATGGACAAGGCATTGCGTTCGCTTATGAAACGCGCCGGCGTTGCCGGGGAGGAGCGATGAGCAATCACGTTTTGCGACGTGTTGCCATCGCTCCTATTCGCATATATCAACAGGTTATTTCGCCCTTATTACCTGACGCCTGCATTTATTACCCAACGTGCTCGCAATATGCCGTTCAGGCGATTGAGAAGTACGGTGTTTTGAGAGGCTGCTGGCTTGCCGTGAGGCGCATCGCTCGCTGCAATCCCCTGCACGTCGGCGGTTATGACCCTGTGCCCTAGCGGGCACTCGCTATCGGAGGAAAACTTACATGTGGGATTGGATCGTTAACATCCTTTTCGAGCTGCTCAAGCTCATCCAGACCTTTGCGGTCGACTGGGGCCTGTCCATCATCATCCTGGTGGTCATCATCCGTCTGCTGCTGACGCCGCTCATGCTCAAGTCGACCAAGTCGACGGCTCGCATGCAGGTGCTGCAGCCCAAGATGCTCGAGATCCAGGAGCGCTACGCTGACGATCCCCAGCGTCAGGCCGAGGAGATGCAGAAGTTCTACAGCGAGAACAAGTTCAACCCCATGGCTGGTTGTCTGCCGCTGTTGATCCAGATGCCTGTCCTGTTCGCCCTGTTTACGCTGCTGCGCAACCTGCCGAACTACTTTAGCGACGGCACGTTCTCGTTCTTCAACATCCTGCCCGACCTTACCACCACGCCGAGCGCTTCCTTTGCCGATGGCTTTATGGTTGCGCTGCCTGCATTGGTTTGCCTGATTCTGTTTGCCGTTCTCACCTTGATTCCGCAGCTTTATATGTCGCGCAATCAGACTGGTCAGCAGGCCCAGAGCATGCGCATGATGGCCGTCGTTATGACCGTCATGATGCTTTGGATGGGCTGGAGCCTGCCCGTCGGCGTTCTGTTGTACTACGATGTGTCTTCTGCCTGGCAGGTTGTCCAGCAGATCTTTGTGACGCAGAAGGTTATCGACAAGGCTAAGGCCGATGAGGAGGAGCGCCTCAAGAACGCCCCGTTGCAGGTCGAGGTTACCCGTCGCGAGAAGAAGCCGCGTCCGCACAAGAAGAAGTAGTCGGGATATCAATCCTATTTAGGTACCTAACTTTTGGAGTACGTTATGTCTGAAGAGATCATCGAGGATATGCTTGAGGAGGTTGCCCCGCAGATTGCGGGCGATTATCCCGAGATTGCACAGCGCTACAAGGCCGGTGAAGAGCTGACCGATGAGGAGCTCGACACCATTGCCGATGTTGCGATTTCCATTCTGCGTTCCATCCTTTCGCACTTCGATGCCGCCAACTCTCCTATTGATGAGTACGAGGGCGACGAGGGTGAGTTGATTCTGGACGTAACCGCTCCGGATCTTGCTGTTCTCATTGGTCGTCACGGACGTACCCTTGATGCTCTTCAGGTTATGTTCTCGCTGCTGGTGAGCCGCAAGCTTGGCTTTAGGTATCCGGTCGTCGTTGACGTCGAGGGTTATAAGAGCCGTCGACAGGACAAGGTTGCTTCTATGGCCCAGTCCGCCGCCGAGCGTGCTATTCGCACTCATAAGAGTGTTTCCCTGCCGCCCATGAATGCCTATGAACGTCGACTGGTCCATATTGCTCTTCGTGGCAACGATGCTGTCGACACGCATTCCGAGGGCTCTGATCCCGATCGCCATGTTGTGATTGTTGCTCGATAAGCTTCTCGAGTCTATGCTAAGGGGACGTGGTTTCCACGTCCCCTTTTTTTGTCAAAAGTTCTCGATACACTGATTTTTGTCAGAAAGGAGTTGTCTTGTTTGTTTTAACTGATGAGCAGGCAAGCCAAATGCTGGGCCGTCTTATTTTGTATCGCAAAGACTATTCTTTGAAGGTCTCCGACGAGAGCCTTCGTGTCTGTATCAAGCATCTTGATCTTGTTCTGGAGGCCAATAAGACTACTAATCTAACGCGCATCCTGAATGTTGATGATGCAGCCGTCCTTCATATTCTGGACTCACTTGTTTTACTGCCCTATATTGATAAAGCTCCTGAAGGTGCTTTGCTTGATATGGGTACCGGTGCTGGATTTCCAGGTATTCCGTTAACTATTGCAAGTGGGCGAAAGGCTACCTATATCGATTCCGTTGGCAAGAAAGTAGATGCTGTTAACTCCTTTGTTAGTGCGCTTAGACTAAAGCATGCTTATGCCGTTCACGATCGTCTTGAGGAATATGCTCGATCCCATAAGAAGCAATTTGCAGTTGTGACCGCCCGTGCGCTCGCACCATTACCGGTTCTCGTTGAATATGCTTCTCCTTTTCTAAAAGATGGTGGTCTCTTTGTTATTACGAAGGGGAATCCATCTGATGAAGAGCTTCAATCTGGTATTGCTGCTGCAAAGATATGCGGCTTTACCACGCTTATGACGGACGACCTTGATTTGCCGAATGGTCTGGGTCACCGTGAATTTATTATCCTTAAAAAGACTCGTCATGCCTCGGTTTCTCTTCCTCGTGCTAATGGCATGGCAAAAAAGAATCCGCTTGCCTAGATGTTTCACGTGAAACATAATGGATAGTGTCGATTGTTATGTTTCACGTGAAACATAACAATCGATGTCGAATCGGATTGTTTCACGTGAAACATCCTCCATTCAACAGCTTTAAATACACCAGGAGGGACCGTGGGATTTCGCGACGTTAAGCGTTCTAAGAGTGCAAAAGACACGCGTGTCATTGCTATCATCAACCAAAAAGGCGGCGTAGGTAAGTCCACCACGGCTGTAAATCTTGCAGCAGCGTTGGGTGAACTGGGCCGAAAGACGTTAATTGTCGATTTTGACCCGCAGGGTAATAGTACGAGTGGTTTTGGAATCGAAAAAGAAGAACTCGATCACTGCATCTATGATGCATTGCTGAACGATGTTCCGGCGGAATCGCTCGTTCTTGATACAAATTGCAATAAGGTATTTGTAATCCCGGCAACTATCCAGCTTGCGGGTGCGGAAATCGAACTTGTCAGTTCGATTGCCCGTGAGACTCGCTTAAAGGATCTGCTTGAGCCTGTTCAGGATGAGTTTGATTTTATATTCATCGATTGCCCGCCATCGCTTGGTTTGCTGACCATCAATGCGTTAACAGCAGCAGACAGTGTTTTGATTCCTATTCAATGCGAATATTACGCACTCGAAGGTGTCACAAAGCTGCTTGAATCGATGAAGATGGTTAAAACACGCCTTAATAAGAGCCTTGATACTTATGGCGTGCTCATGACTATGTACGATTCGCGTACATCGCTTTCGAACCAGGTTGTGGAAGAGGTTCAATCGTATTTTGGTGACAAGGCATTCAAGACCTTGATTCCACGCACAGTTAAAATTTCAGAAGCACCCTCGTTCGGTGAGCCAGTAATTACCTATGCGCCACAGAACAAGGGCGCAAAGGCGTATATGAACCTTGCTAAAGAGGTGATTAAGCGTGCCTAGTCCTAAGAAGCGCGGCGGCTTGGGTCGTGGTCTCAATGCACTGGTCTCAGAAGCTGAATATGAGACCGGTGGATCTGCAGCGTCAGCATCAAATGCCGTTTCGGAAACTAAGCTTCCAATCGAAGACATCGTTCCGAACCCAAATCAGCCACGAATTCACTTCAACGAGACCGAGCTTCGAGAGTTGAGTGAGTCAATTCAGGAGCATGGCGTTCTTCAGCCGCTTCTTGTGCGCAAGCACGGTAATGGCTATGAGATTATCGCGGGTGAGCGCCGTTATCAGGCTTCGAAACTTGCGGGTCTTGAGGAGCTCCCCGTCATCATTAAAGATGTTGATGATGAGCAGATGCTTGCACTCGCGCTGATTGAAAACCTTCAGCGCTCTGACCTTAACCCCGTCGAAGAGGCAAAGGGATATCGACAGCTCATCGATGCGAGCGGTATGACTCAAGAAGCCTTGTCAAAGGCTGTCAGCAAGTCTCGTTCCGCAATCACCAATTCGTTGCGCCTGCTTGATCTTCCAGAGGTAGTTCAGCAGATGATCTTCGAAGGCAAGCTGACTGCTGGTCATGCGCGTGCAATTCTTGCGGTTCCGTATGAAGATGCGCGCATAAATCTTGCTGAGAAGGTTGTTGCAGAGGGATTGTCAGTCCGTGCGACAGAAAATCTTGCCCCACTGTTTTCTGCCGGAGAGACGCCTAAAACACCTCGCCCTGCAACGCCTCAGTCTTTTAAGAAGGCTGCACGCGTTCTGCGTCAGGTGTTTAACACGAACGTTCGCGTCAAGAGCTCGCGCGGCAAGAATAAAATCGAGATCGAGTTTAAGGATGAGGAAGAGCTGTCTCGCATTCTTGGCGAGATGATTCAATTTGACCAGGGAGATCAGGATGAAGAATAAAGTTCTGACAGCTCTTGCTTTGGCTGCAACTGTAGCGGTTGGTGCGTTTGTGGGATTTAAGATCGCAACAGACGATGAATTGCGTGGTCGTCTGCTTCGCGGAGCGCAAGATATCGTCGATACGTCCAAAAAGAAAATGGATGTTATGACTGAGGATGTCGCTATGCGTACAGCTCAGGTAACTAAGAATCCCAAGATTAATCAAGATTGGGTTAACCATCAATGGGAAAATGTAGGCTTTTAGGTACCTAACAATTACTAGCCTTTTTTAAGGGGTCCTTGTCTGAACGCCAGAACAAGGACCCCTTATTTCTTTCGAAAAAGTTGTTGAACAATCGCTCGATGCGAATTAGCGATAGATATGAAACAGCCCCGGTTGCAATTAAGCAACCGGGGCTGTTCGATGTTTCACATGAAACGTTTAGGTTGGTCTCCCCTACGCGTTCTTCTGAACCTTGAAGCGCTGCTTGAGTTGGCCGCAAGCAGCGTCGATATCGTTGCCGCGAGAGTTACGGATCGTGGTCTCAATGCCACGGGACTCAAGACGACGCTGAAGGTCTTCAACCTTATGAATCGGTGACGGTTTGAGAGGACTGCCCTCGATATCGTTGAGCTGGATCAGGTTGACGTGGCACAGCGTGCCCTCGCAGAAGTCGCAGAGCGCCTGCATCTCGGGGTTGGTGTCATTGACGCCCTCGATCATGGCGTATTCGTATGTCGGACGGCGGCCGGTCTTTTCGGTGTAGAGCTGAAGGGCCTCGTGAAGGCGCAAAAGCGTGTACTTCTTAACGCCCGGCATGAGCTTATTACGCGTGGACTGAATGGCAGAGTGCAGCGAGACGGCGAGCGTGAACTGCTCGGGAATGTCGGCAAACTTGCGAATACCAGGAATGATGCCGCTGGTGGAGACAGTGAGATGACGTGCTCCAATACCGATTCCATCGGGGTCATTAAGAATACGCAGTGCCTTGAGGACCTCGTCGTAGTTGGCGAAAGGCTCACCCTGGCCCATGAACACGACGCTCGTCGCGCGCTCACCAAAGTCGTTGGAAACATGCAGTACCTGGTCAACGATCTCTTGAGCGGTCAGTGAGCGCTTGAGGCCGTTCAGACCGGTAGCGCAAAAAGCGCAGCCCATACCACAGCCGGCTTGGGTAGATACGCAGACAGACAGCTTGTTGCGACGAGGCATGCCGACGGTCTCGACGGAGATACCGTCGTGGTACTCGAGTAGGTATTTACGAGAGCCATCCTTAGACACCTGCTTGGCGAGCTCGGTCGGCGTGTCGAAGGCAAATGCCTCCTTCAGCTGCTCGCGGAAGGCCTTGGGAAGGTTGGTCATGTCATCAAACGAACAAACGTTCTTCTCAAAAACCCATTCGATGAGCTGCTTTGCGCGAAAAGCGGGTTGGCCGAGTTCGGCGACAAGTTCGCGAATATCGTTTTGGCTCAAGTCGCGAATGTCTTGAGATTTAGTCCTGGGATTCATGGAAGCCTTTCGATTTTGGGGAAACGTAGAGGGTATCGCTACAATATGGTATCAGCTGCAGGAATTATAGAGGAGGAGTCTGCCCATGCCGGGTAAAAGCCTAGAGAACATGCACGTAGCGGTCTTGGCGGGCGGCCATTCCGCCGAACGCGAGATTTCGCTCAATTCTGGAAAGAATGTCGTGGTGGCACTGAAGGAGGCCGGCTACACCTCGGTGGAGCTGCTCGACACCGCCGCCGATGACTTTATGGTGACTATGGCGACCGGTGGCTTCGACGTGGCGTTTATCGCCATGCACGGCGCCGGCGGCGAGGATGGCGCCATGCAGGGGGCCATGGAGACGCTGGGTATCCCCTACACGGCGTCAGGCGTGCTCGCCAGCGCATGTGGCGCCGATAAAGAGGTTTCAAAGCTTCTGTATGCCAAGGCGGGCATCCCCATTGCCCCCGGCCTGGCGCTTGAGGCGGGCGACGAGGTCGATATCGATCGTATCGTCGAGATTTGTGGCGAGCGGTGCTTTGTAAAGCCCGCCGTCAACGGCTCCAGCTACGGCATTTCCCTGGTCCATGAGCCCTCCGAGCTGCCCGCGGCAATCGCCAAGGCGTTTGCGTACGGCGACAAAGTGCTGGTCGAGAAGTGCATCGAGGGTACCGAGATCACCGTCGGTGTGTACGGCGAGGACGACGTGCGCGCTCTGCCGATTGTCGAGATTCGCAAACCCGAGGACTGCGAGTTCTACGATCTGGACGTGAAATATGTCGACCCTACGGACATCCATCGCATTCCGGCGCAGATTTCACCCGAGAATTACGCTCGCGCTCAGGAGCTTGCCTGTGCTGCTCACAAGGCCCTCGGTTGCCTGGGTATCTCGCGCAGCGACTTTATCGTGAGTGAGGACGGCCCCGTTATCCTCGAGACCAATACCATTCCCGGCATGACCGATACGTCGCTGTATCCGGACGAGATCCGCCACACCGACGACATGACGTTCCCGCAGGTCTGTGACAGCCTGATTCGTATGGGCCTTCGTCGAGCGGGCATTGCATGCTAATCGAGGACGCGGTTTCGTCAGGAACGCCGCAGTTTGTCATCGACTCCTATGCCACGCTTGCCGAACGCGCCAAAACGCAGTCCTTCGGCCTTATCGAGGAAGATGTGATCGTCCTCGATACCGAGACCACAGGTCTTTCGGTGCAGGACAATGAGCTGATCGAGATCTCGGCGGCCCGTCTTTCGGGCCGCGAGGTCGTCGACCGCTTCGATACCTTCGTGCATCCCAAGCAACTGATTCCCGCCGAGATCACCGAGCTCACGAGCATTACAAATGCCGATGTGGCAGATGCCCCGTCGGCCGTTGAGGCCGTAGCCGCTCTCGCCGATTTTGTCGGTGGTTGCCCGGTAATCGCACATAACGCCACGTTCGACCGCTCGTTTATCGAGTCGGTCAAAGGCGGCGTCAACGTGAGCGATATCTGGATCGATTCGCTGGCGCTGTCGCGCATCGCGCTTCCGCGCCTGGCATCGCACAAGTTGTCTTTTATGGCCGATCTGTTTGGCTGTGACTCGGTATCACACCGTGCCAATGCCGACGTCGACGCCCTGTGTGGCGTATGGCGCGTGTTGCTCGTGGCGCTCACCGACTTGCCTCAGGGCCTCATGGCGCGCCTAGCCGACATGCATCCGGATGTGCCTTGGTCCTATCGTCCTATCTTCTCATTCTTGGCAGGGCAGAACCCTGGTTCTATCTTCTCTCTCAGCGCCGCTCGTGCTGACGTTCTCAAGGCCGATCGCGCCGACGATCGGGTGGACGCCGACGAACTGCCGGTCCTCAAGATGCCGAGTCGTGAGGAGATTGAGGCAGACTATGCGCCAGGTGGCCTGGTCAATCGCATGTATCCCACCTACGAGCCGCGTGATGAGCAGATCGCGATGGCGCTCGAGGTCCGCGATGCGCTGGTCACGGGCACTCATCGTGTAATTGAGGCGGGCACGGGCGTCGGCAAATCGATGGCCTATCTGGTGCCTTTTGCCGAGGCAGCGCGCCGTAACAACATCACGGTTGGTATTGCGACCAAATCGAACAATCTTGCCGACCAGCTCATGTACCATGAGCTGCCAAAACTTGCCGAGCAACTGGACGGTGGTCTGTCATTTTGCGCTCTCAAGGGGTATGACCACTATCCATGCCTGCGCAAGCTTGAGCGCATGAGCCGCGGCCAGGTCGAGATTACCACCAAGCGCGATCCGGCGGACACGCTCACGGCGGTCGCGGTCATTATGGCGTACGTCTGCCAATCAGCCGATGGCGACCTCGACTCGCTCGGCATTCGGTGGCGCAGCGTCAACCGCCCCGACTTTACGACGGCCTCGCGCGAGTGTGCTCGTCGCCTCTGCCCGTTTTTCCCTGATAAATGTTTGGTCCACGGCGCTCGTCGTCGTGCGGCGCATGCCGACGTGGTGGTCACCAACCATTCCCTGCTGTTCCGCAATGTCGCGGCCGAGGGCAGGATTTTACCTCCGATTCGTCATTGGGTAATCGACGAGGCCCATTCCATCGAGCGCGAGGCGCGCCGTCAGTGGGCGCGCGTGGTGTCGGCGGACGAATCACGCGTTCTGTTTGAGCGCCTGGGTGGCTCGAGCACCGGTGCGCTAAGCCAGGTCTCCCGTGATTTGGCAACCTCCGAGGGCTCTACGCTCTATCTGGGCCTTACTGCCAAGGCGACGTCGACGGTTGCGCGCGCGAGCATGGCAATCGCCGACGTGTTCGATGGCGTTCGCGAGCTCGGCCGCCGTGCCCGTGGGGGTTATGACAATGCCAATCTATGGATTGGCCCCGAGCTGCGCGAATCTGACGACTGGCATGATTTCTTACAGTCGGCCTACGCTGCCATCGACGTATTGGAACAGGCTGACAAGAGCGTCGACGCGCTGGTGCAAGCCGTCGCCGCCGACAAGCCCGAGGTTGTTGTCGACCTGGGTGATATCTCGCGCCGCCTGCACGAGCTGGCCGAGAACCTCAAACTCATCATTGATGGCACCGATGAACACTACGTGTATTCGCTGCAGGTCAATCGCAGGCTGCGTGCCGGCGGAGAGTCAATGACCGCAGAGCGCATCGACATTGGCGAGGCCTTGGCAACCGAGTGGCTGCCCGAGGTTCACACGGCTATCTTTGCCTCGGCGACCATGACGGTGTCCAAAAGCTTCGAACACTTTAACCACGCGGTCGGCCTCGATCGCATCGGCGCTTCAACATCCTCATCGCTGCACTTGGACTCGAGCTACGACTTCGATTCGAACATGGCTGTAGTCGTTGCGGGCGATATCCCCGATCCGCGCGATCGCGAGAGCTATCTTACGGCGCTCGAGCGCGTGCTGGTCGACGCCCATCTTGCCATGGGCGGATCGGTGCTCACACTGTTCACCAATCGGCGCGACATGGAAGACCTGTACGCCCGCGTTGAGCCCAAGATGGCCCGTGCGGGTCTGGAGCTCAACTGCCAGCAGCGCAACTCATCTCCTCGTCGCCTGCGCGATCGGTTTATCAACGAGCCGACTTCATCGCTTTTTGCGCTTAAGGCCTTCTGGGAGGGGTTCGACGCCAGCGGCGAGACGCTGCGCTGCGTCATCATTCCCAAGCTGCCGTTCTCGAGTCCCACGGACCCGCTCTCGTGCGAGCGCAACCTGCGCGAAGACCGCGCTTGGGCGCGCTATTCGCTGCCCGAGGCGGTGCTCGAGGTCAAGCAGGCGGCCGGCCGCCTTATCCGCTCGTCGACCGATTGCGGCGTGCTGATTCTGGCCGACCCGCGCCTGGTGACGAAGGGCTACGGAAAGAAGTTCTTAACGTCGCTGCCCACGAGCTCCTACCAGCGCATCGAATCGGCGCAGATCGGGCACTATCTGCAACTGTGGCGCGCACGCCACGAGCGGCGGCGCTAAAGCGGACAGACGAGGGTTTTTGCCATATCGCACAGGCGCTTTGACAGGGCGGGGTCATCCAAGATGCGGATGGCTCCGCCCGCTGCGATTACCTGGCTCAGTAGCCAACGCTCGGAGCCGTAATGCACAGTTACCGTTGCCATGTCTGCCCCGCCGCGCTCGATTAGGGTGATGCCGGCCCAGTCCAGATGCTCCGCCATATCGAATGGCATCAAGAGCTTTGCGCTGCGCTGCGTCCGGGCAAGGGAATCGTGGAGGGATGCGACGTCCGGTGTGTGAGGCACGACGGAGTCTTCCGTCAAGGCGAGTCCCTCGATTTTATCCATGCGATAGGTGCGCTGCTCATCGACTGTGATGTCCCAGGCAATCAGGTATGTTTGGTCGCCGTTTGCCGTAATGCGCAAGGGGTCGACCAGACGCTCGCGTGGCCGTGCATCGTCCATCGAGCGATATGAGATGCGGCAGCGAACGCCGTCCTGAATGGCACAGCTCAGCTGCTGCCAGTGCGACCCGTGGTTGACGGTGTCAAAGACGCGCTGGTTATAGCCGAGCTCTTCGGGTAGAAGGGCGTGTCGAATCCGAGCTGCCGTCTGCGGCTCGATCCCCAACGATTCAAGTTCGTGGTTGAGTACAGCGCCCTCGGCTGCACTCAAGCGCAACGGTAGCACACGCCCGGCGTCACCAGTGAGGACCACACGCTCGCCGTGGCATTCGCAGATGATGCGCGCACCAGATTCTCGGTCCGCGAGCGTCGAGACGATCTCGAGAATCTCGTCGAGCGATACTCCCGTGATGTCAAAGCGGCCGCAAATCTCGGTTCGTGTCATGCCGCTCTCGCCGGCGGCGTAGAGGGCCTCCATGATGTCGATGGCGCGCGAGAGTCTCTGCTCGCTGGTGAGTTTACGCACGGGCATACTCGTGCACCGTCCTTTCAATGAGGTGGTTCCACGCCTGCTTGAGCGATTTGGGGGCCATGGGCCTCATGCCGTCCATGGCGTGGGCCATGCAAAATGAGGCGGCGGCTTCAAGGTCGCGCACGTCAACGGTCCAAGTCCAACCCTCTTCGGTGCGTGTGAGCTCCCCGCGACCGCGCGTAAGGCCGCTGACCATGTCGGCCTGGGCTTGCAGGGCAAACGAAAAGGTCGCCATAACGGGCTTGCAATCGGCAAAATCAAACTCAAAGAACAGGCGATCGTTCAGGTTGAAGTCCGCAGGGATGGCGTAGGCCTTCGAAGGACGCCATGCGCGAACGATACGGTCGCAGCGGAATGTCCTGATGTCGTCGGTGACATTGTCGAGGCCGCAGAAGTACGCCACGCCCTCGCGTTCGAACATGCCGTAGACACAGACGGTACGTTCTTTCTGCTCGCCGCGTCCGTTCTGATATAAAAATCGCAGCGCGCATCGCTCGGCAAAGGCGCTCCATACCGCATCGACGGTGGGAGAGCGGCGGATCGGTACTTCGTCCACCGTCGTCCTGCCGGTGAGGTAGGCAATTTTGGAGCGAATATCGGCAAGCGGCGCGGCAAAGGTGGAAGAGCCGGCCGCTAGCGTCTGGTCGATGGCGTTGAGTAGGATATCGGCGTCGTCTGCGGTGATGAGGCCGCCTGCAGCAAACGTGTGCTCGCGGTCGATTGTCCACGAGCTTTCCTCGGTCTCCTGCGCACCGGCGGGGCGAACCTCCTTGATTAAGATGCCACGCTCGAGCAGTTTGTCACGATCGCGCCGAAACTTGCGCTTATCCGAGTCGATATTGCCCGAGCCATATCCCAGGTCAGAATCCAAGACGATCTGCTCGGTCGTCAGCGGTTCGGGGGAGCTGTTGAGCACAAAGAAAAGATTGAGGATGCGCTGAGCCGTTTTATCGAAACCGGGCTCCGAATTCCCCTTTTTAATTGTCGCGGTCGCGTCGCTTGCCGTCATAGAGTCCTCGCATGAGAAGGTGGTTTGCTGCCATGATTTTAGTCCGATATGGAGATTAGGCTATATCCTTGTCCGCTCGAGGCGTTAAGATGGCCCAAATTCGGTCGTTTGCGCTCGCTCGGGGTATACTTTCGACTATATATGGTTCTAATGTGCATGCATTGGGCCTATTTGTCGGATTATGGATGTGGAGCGCACATGGCGAACACCCAGAACTATATTAACCACCTGCTGCAGAACACCGGCATTACGCCGGCATGCAGCGAAGAAGAGCGCTTGGCTGCCGAGGATATCGCTCAGATCTTCCGCAACCACGGCTTTGACCCCGAGGTTCAGGAGTTCAATGCCCCGGCGCCCAGTAGATTGGCATTTGCCGTTACCGGCATTCTTGCGTTTGCCGGCGCCCTGCTGATGGGCATCGGCGGCGGTATCGGCTTGGTCGGCACCTTGCTGGCCATTGTCGGCGCCGTTCTTTACGTGCTCGAGCGCACGGGCCACCCCGTGGTTTCGCGCCTGGGCAAGACGGGCGTGAGCCAAAATGTCATCGCCTACCACAAGGCCTCGGGCCCGCTCGCGTCTCCGCGCAACCGCCCGGTGGTCGTTGTCGCACACTACGACTCTCCCCGTGCTGAGCTGCTCGCCCGCGAGCCCTATGCTTCGTATCGTGCGCTCATCGCCAAGCTGTTGCCCGTTGCCACGATTGCCCCTGCTGCCGTTGCCATCCTGCGTATCCTGCCGCTCCCCGGCGCGCTCAAGGTTCTGCTGTGGATTGTCGCGATCCTCGCTTCCCTCGTTGCACTTGCCAACGCGGCAAACATCATCTCTAACCGCCACGTTCTTCCCTATACGTCCGGCGCGGTGTGCAACAAGTCTTCTGTCGCCGCTATGCTCGGCGTTATGGACAACGTTGCTCCCTTCCAGGGCGAGAACGAGTTTCCCGACGATGTTCCGTTCGATACCTATTTTGGGGAGCAGAAACGTCGTGCCGAGGAAATGGCGCGCGCGGCGGCGGAGTATGCCGCGGCCCAGCAGCAAAACGACTACGGCAACACCATCGAGTACGAAGAGCCTACCTACGCCGAGGACGAGTTCGGTCAGCCGATTGCTCCCGACGCTCAAACCGAGCCCGAACAGGGCGAGGCTTTTGACGAGCAGATTGAGGGCTTTGAGGGTGCGTCTGCCGACGAGACGCTGATTGGCGCCATCGTGCCCGAGGATCAGAATCAGGCTGTCCAGGCCGAAGAGTTCAATGACGAGGTTCCCGCTGCTGAGCCGGCGGAGGAGCCTGCCGCGGCCGAGCCCGAGCCCAAGCTCTATCGCAACGCCGCCGGCAACATTCGCTTTGGTTCGGATGCCATCCGTGCACTCGGAATGCTTCCCGAGTCCTGCACGCTCGATTACGAGGAGGGCGAGGAGCCGACGTTTGAGCCCGAGCCTGCGCCCGTTGTCACTGCGGATGATGAGTCTGCCGCGGTTACCGCTGCCGTTGCCGAGCCCGAGGCGGTGTCCGCGATCGATCCCGCGGCAGGACTGGACATTTTGGCTCCCGCCGCGCCGGCGCAAGACGTTGCGGACGAGTCTGACGACGATTACGTTGAACAGCCGAGGCGCGTGTCTTACGAGAGCGATACTGATTTCTCTGCCGAGATTCCCGCGGCAACGCCCCATGCCGATATTGCATCCGCGTTCTCTTCGATTGGCGCCAGCGCTTCCAGCTTCTTTAAGGGTGCGCTTGCAAAGGGCAGGAAATTTGTCGACGATTTCGAGGAGAAGCGCGCTGCCGCACGCGAGGCTGCCGAGCAGGAGGCTATCGCTCAGCAGCAGGCAGCCGAGGCGGCACGTGAGCGCGCGGCGCAAGAGTTCGAGCAGAACGAGGCTATGCAGTCCGGGCCCGTCGACGCTGCCGAAGCTACGACGTCCTTTGAGTCCCAGCAACCGACGTCAGCGGATGTTGTTGAGGCAACAACGTCTTTCGAGGCTCAGCAGCACGTCGATAGCACCATGTCGTTTGATGCCGCGCAGTTCGATTCCACGATAACGTTTGAAAAGCAAGGCACCGCAATTGCCGAGCCCCTTCCTATTTCCGATGAGCAGGGCGACGCGGCAGACGATGACGAGCCCATTGATGCTGCCGAAATCCAAGATGCCGCCGAGGACGAGTCCGTCGAGGCCAACTCTGACGAAGAGCAATACGCGGCAGCCGATCAAGGTGATTCGACCGAGGTCGAGCAGGAGGAAGTGCCTGCGGTTTCCGAGACTCCCGAGACGGATGAGTCGAGGCCTTACTCCACGCAGATTTTCACCATGCCGACCCCGAGTGGTTCCGGTGCCACGGTTGCCAATGTCGCTCCCACCCAGGACGAAACGGTCGATTCCCTTATGGCCCAGATTTCCTCCCAGGCATCGCCGCGTCCGCAGATGAATGTTCCCGATCCGGCGTCGGCACCGTCGCCTGCACCTTCCTCGTCTCCGCTGGCTTCGGTCCCCGATCCGTCGCTGCCGTCTATGAAGCAGGCAAACGTTGCGTCTCGCACGTCGCTGTTCGACCTTCCCGATCCCTCTGCCCAGGTCAACGACCCCTTTGCTACTGCCCAGGGTCCCGAACCCACATCGGCACCCGTTGCGCCTTCTATGCCCGTTGCGTCGGGCGCGCAGCCGATCGAGACCATTTCGGCTCCCGCCCCGGCGGCACCCAAGTCTCGCAAACGCGGCCTGGGTGGCCTGTTCGGTCGTAAAAGGAAAAACGAGCAGGACAGCATGAGTGATTGGCTGGGCGTCGAAGACGATTACGATGCCAAGAAGTCCGGTCGCGGTATCGGTTCGTGGGATAACTTCGAGGACGATAACGATGGCTGGAAGGGCGGCGCTACGTCTTCCGATGGCGCTTCTTCCGAAGATATGCTCTCGGCTGTCGCCTCTATGGGCGATGATGAGCTGCTCGGTCACGATATCTGGTTTGTGGCAACGGGCGCCTCGGATTGTGATGGCGCCGGCATGAAGGCCTTCTTGGCTTCGCATCGCGATAAGCTCCGCGGCGTATTCTTCATCAATCTTGAATCCGTCGGCGCCGGTAGGCTTTCGGTGGTGACGGTCGAGGGCGAACAGCAGCTGCTCAAGGGCGATCGCCGCATCATGAACCTGGTCAGCAAGGTGTGCAAGTCGTTCCATGTCGATTGTGGCGCGCTCGAGATGCCCTATGCCAAGACCGATGCCTATGCCGCGCTCGAGGCGAGCCGCCGAGCCCTCACCATCGCCGGCGTGGACGGCACGCGTCTGGCTTGCGCTCGTACCGAGGACGACCTGCCCCACAATGTCAACCCGACGAACATTGCCACGGTATCCGAGGTCGTGACCGAGGTTATCCGCCGTTCGTAGACGGAGCTCTAAGGAGTCAACGTGTTTTCGTATATTAAGCGCCATTGGCCTGTCTACGTGATTTTGACCTTGATTGCCATTGCGTTAGGATTTGGGGCTGCCTACATCGTGGGTGCAAAGGGCTCGACCCCCGCCTCCGCAATCAGCGAAGAGGTGGAGCAAGAACAGAGTACGGGTGCCGATGGGATTCCTGAGTCCGAGCAGGCAATCGTTGATGGTGGATCTTCGTCTGCAGAGTAGATACGGCGATTTACATGATTGAAAGCGGGCGAGCCAGGGGACTGGCTCGCCCGCTTTTTCATCGCGCTAGCGCTTCTTTGGGGTCGACCTAAGGCGAGCGAACCATAGGGCTGCGGCACCCGAGGTCAGGAGCGCGGTGATGCAAGCGGCGATGGGAACTGATCCTGTTGCCGGTAGGTCCTGCAGTAGGGTACAGCGTTGAATGACACGGTCCTCGTCATGTGACTCAAGTTTATCGCCGCCGCCGTTGCGGCAAAGATCGACGCGTGCGCTGTTGGTGAGTGCGGTTTGGGGCGTATAAGCCGACGTCGCCTGCATGTGCACGATTGCGCCCCGAGCGTCTGTGCCAAGGATTGCTTTGGCATCGTCAAGGTCGTCGTGCTCATCTTTGAGATCATCGCGGGTCCAAGAATCCGCATCGCTTCGAGTCGTAAAGTCGGCGGCTACCGCACCGTATTCAATTCGAATGCCCGTTACGACGGTATTGGGTGTAAGGTCGAGCTCTTCCGCCTCGAGTGTGGTGGATTCCGTGGTCGAGACATCCGCCTTCCAGAGGCGCCAGCCGTCGTAATCGACGAGGCGACAGTCCTCACCAAGGCTCTCTTTTACTTCGTCGGACTCAAGCCAAGGATTTTCGTGTCCATCGTCAAGTGTCGCGTTCGCCGGTTCATCGACGTCTGTCGAGTCCAACGGCGTCGTGCGATACCACACGTTGCACAGACCGTTGAGGTCGCCGATGGCGACGGGGGTTTCGATTGAGATGAATCTCGCCGTGCCGTCTTTGGCGCACTCAAGATCATCGGTAATCGTAAACTCATCAACCCAAGTAGCGGAATCGTTTCGAGCATCGATGGTATAGGAGAAAAGCCCATCACTATTGGTTTGCGTCGTGGCGCGGTTTTTACCATCGCCGTTAGCCAACAGGCCCTTTTCGATAGGTTGGACAAGTTCCTGACGCTTGTCGACCTGCCCCTTGATCTCGATGGGCGCATCCTTCATCGCGACGGATTGGACTTCTCCCGTATCTTTTATTTCAAACGTTATCTCCTCGGCAAGGTCATAGGTCCGCGGAGACATCATTTCGCGCAACGAGTAGGTGCCGGGTGCAAGATGTTCGACGCGGTGTGGCTTGTCGGATGAGGTCCAGGAGTCTATTTCGGTTTTATCGGGACCATATAAGGTGAGCTGTGCGCCTTCCACTTCCTGCTCGCCGCTTGCATCGACCTTGGAGATATCTACCTTGGTGTAATCGTCGGATACGTTAAGCCGTGCTTCTACAACGGGTGTTTTCTGGTCGGCATAAGTAAGGTCGACAATATGGGATGTCCGATCGAGTAAGAAGCCTGCCGGCGCTTGAGTCTCGACGACCTCGTAGCGTGCGGTGCCAGATCCCAGCGGGAGGTCGTCCGCGCGTGCTTCTCCAGTTTCATCCGTCGTGACGGCAGCGACAGTCTCACCGTCGAGCGCGGCAATGCTACCGTCGGGGCGCACGATATCACCCGAGGCACGGATCTCAAAGACGGCGCCCGCGAGGCTGCTGCCGTCTACGGCATCGGTTTTAACGATCCTGATGTTTCCGGTCGCGGCGTGGTCATAATACGAGGCGATTACAACGGGCGTTAGGTTCATGTCGGCGGGTATGTTTACCTCGATCTCTTCGCCGACAAGATAGGGCTCTTTGGCCGAGGCTTCGCGTACATAATAGGTGCCCGGCACGAGCGATTCTGGCAGTGTGACGGTCCCGGTCGCGTCAGTCGTAAAGGTGTCCATTACGTTATGTGCTGGATACCAGCAAGTTTGTGAGACAGGTTCGTGATTGCTGTCGAGGAGTTGGAAGGTGAATCCGGCTAGTGGAACAGAAGCGCCTGTTTGGGCATCGCGTTTTACAATCTGGAGATGCGTCGACAGAGCGTGGTTGTCCACGATATATTGAAGCTCGGCGCCGTTGGAAATCTGATTGGCCCCGACGGTCCATTCCCCTGCACGTTTAAAACCCTCGGGGACGGTTTCCGGAACCTCGCGAATCGTGTAGCCGGCACGGTCGTATGGGACGGCTCCGTGGACACCGGCGGGTCGCTTGCCTGTGCCGAACCATGCTTCGGGCTGATCTTTGGTGGAGGCAAAGCCATAGATGTTTGTGGTCAATGTGCCAACAACCTGCTGAGAGCTGTTGCTGACAACTTCAAAGACAACACCACCCGCCGGCTGCTCCAGGCCGGATTGGTCGCTATTGCCGTAATCCTTGAATTTGGAAATCTCAAGGTCAAACGCAATGGGGATATCGGAAATGCGAGATTCGATCTCGACTACGCCTGAATCGCCGAGCTGGTCGGCTCCAACGGTATAGGTCCAGCTGTCGTTGGATGGCAGGTAGCCCTCGGGGGCTTTTGATTCGTAGATGGTAAAGGTTCCTAAGGGGACATCGACGAGGGTAGCCCGACCGCTTTCGTCAGTCGTGAGAATTTGCGCCCATCCAGGGGTTGATTGCGACACACACGTGAACTCTGCTCCTGCGAGTGAAGATCCCGCCTGGGGGCCGGCATTCGTCGCGGCATCGAGTTTTACGATACGCAGATTGATGGTGCCGGGCTGTTCATCAATGGCGACCTTTCCACCGTCATTCCCCGTGGTAAAGGCGATGCGATCGCGACGGGGGACATAGCCGGCCGGCGCCTTCGTTTCAACTAGGTAGTATGCCGTGTTGGGCAGAAGTGTTGCCTGCGCTCGACCGTTGCTGTCCATCTGGACGGTGCCGACACGCGCGCCGCTGGTGCTCTCAAAAACATCGAATGTTGCCCCGTCAAACTGATAAGTATTGTTTCCGCTGGTAATGGCAGCGTTTGCAGACTGCTTTTGGAAGGAAACAGAGACCGCCGGCAGTACATAGAGCATGTCCTGACGTTTGCTGCCGCCCGATACGGCTCCTAGATAGCGCCGCGCGCGGTGCGGAGCGGCTTTGATGCTTCCTGATTTTGCGCTGTCGTGGAGCCACCGCGCCGCCGCCACGACTTCATTGTCAGTGATAAAGTGCCCACTCTTGGTTTTGCCCTGAGCGGTCGTGTAAGAGTAGGTACCGTCGACATGGGTAGTGCCGTTGAGCATCCATACGGCAAGCTGGGTTGCGGCGCGGGCACGATCGGGTGAAAGATGGTAACCGCCAAACGACGTGGCGGTAGGATATCCGTGACAAACGATTGCCGCGAACTCGTCGTCGAGCCACACCCAGCCTTGATCAAAGTTGAGCCATGGGCCGCCCGGCTTGGTGGGGCCGGGGCGCTCCTGGTTCATGCAGTAGGCAATCGAGGCGTCTTGAGCTTCATACTTGCCGATGAGGAAGGGCCCACAATCATCGCTAATAGTGCGGAAGCCGAGCTGGTCGTAGCCATCGACGGCAAATGCGGCTCCCGGTGTCAGGCAGCCGAAAAGCAGGAAGAGGAGCAGGAGCAGCGGACCTGTTGCGATTGCGCTGCGGACAGAGTGCGTGGGTGCGTTGGACATGGCTGCTCCTTATCCCTCGTGCGCCGCATGGGGAGGTTGCGACGCGTAGGATGAGGCTACCCCCGAGGTTCATGCGGGTAAGTACCGGAGCCTGACCAAAAGCTTGCCCAATTCCTGACAAATTGAGCTCAAATACAACAATCAAGCAAAAGCGCAGGTAGAAGATAAGGAGAACAGGAGGTCAAAGGTCCTCATCTCCACAATTGACGCGATTTTCAAACGAATCTCCATAGCTAAAACAAGCATCGCCACCCTTGTATCGAACAAGACAACCGCGTTATACTATCCCCCACATATGCGGGCATCGCCAAGTGGTAAGGCATCAGCTTCCCAAGCTGACACTCGCGGGTTCGAGTCCCGTTGCCCGCTCCAGCTAGAAGCACAAGCACGGCACCATTACGGTGCCGTGCTTTTTTCAATAAAGCGCCGGGACTCGAACCCGACAGGGTGCGAGCGTAAAGCAAACGCGAAGCGTTTGTAGCGAGCAGGCGAAGGCGCCGACAGGCGACCGCAGCCGGTGCGTATTTGCGAAGCAAATGCGCAGACGTCCCGTTGCCCGCTCCATCGAGTACGGGGGACCTCGGGAACGTCGGGTCCAACCCGCTGTGCCCGTGCGTGTGCGCGGACCGGGTCTGCCGACCGCAGCCGGTGCGTATTTGCGAAGCAAATACGCGGACGTCCTCATGGTCGCTCCAATTCCAAAATGTTAGGTTAATGCCTGCTGCCCATACTTGCACCTGCGCACGGTACAATGGATGGGTTACGACCAACGTGCCAATAACCAAAAAGGAGCCGCTATGATCGATCGCTATACCCGCCCGGAGATGGGACACATCTTCTCCCTCGAGAACAAGTACGCCATTTGGCAGGAGATCGAGGTTCTGGCCTGCGAGGCCCAGGCGGAGCTCGGCAAGATCGGTATTTCCAAAGACGAGGCCCAGTGGATCCGCGACCATGCCAACTTTGAGAAGGCGAAGGTCGATGAGATCGAGGAAGTCACGCGCCACGACGTCATTGCCTTCCTGACCAACATGAAGGAATACATCGATGCCGATGTTCCCGAGGGCGACCCCAAGCCCAGCCGCTGGGTTCACTATGGCATGACCAGCTCGGATCTGGGCGACACGGCCCTGTGCTACCAGCTCACCCAGGCCTGCGACCTGATCATCGAGGACGTCAAGAAGCTCGGCGAGATTTGCAAGCGTCGCGCCTTTGAGGAGCGCAACACGCTCTGTGCCGGCCGCACTCATGGCATCCACGCCGAGCCGATGACCTTCGGCATGAAGTTTGGCTCTTGGGCCTGGGAGCTCAAGCGCGATCTGGATCGTCTTGAGGACGCCCGCAAGAATGTTGCCTTTGGTGCCATCTCGGGCGCTGTCGGCACGTACAGCTCCATCGAGCCGTTCGTCGAGGAGTATGTCTGCGAGCACCTGGGCCTGGTTCACGACCCGCTGTCCACGCAGGTTATCAGCCGCGACCATCACGCCTATCTCGCCGGCGTTCTCGCCACCACCGCAGCCACCTGCGAGCGCATCGCTACCGAGGTCCGCAATCTGCAGAAGACTGATACGCTCGAGGCCGAGGAGCCGTTCCGTAAGGGCCAAAAGGGCAGCTCAGCCATGCCGCACAAGCGCAACCCCATCACCATGGAGAAAGTCTGCGGTCTGTCGCGCGTCGTGAAGTCCAACGCCCAGGTTGCCTTCGATAACGTCGCCCTGTGGCACGAGCGTGACATTTCGCACTCCTCTGCCGAGCGCGTCGCCCAGGCCGATAGCTTCATCGCCCTCGACCACATGTTCCAGTGCCTCATCCGCGTTATCGACGGCCTGCAGCTGTACCCTGCCCGCATGATGGCCAACCTCAACAAGACACGCGGCCTCATCTTCTCCTCCAAGGTGCTGCTCGCCCTCGTCGACACGGGCATCACCCGCGAGGACGCGTACGCCATTGTGCAGGAGAACGCCATGGCAACTTGGCACGAGGTACAGGATTGTGTCTCCGGCCCCACCTTTAAGGAGCGTCTCGAGGCCGACCCGCGCTGCACCGTCAGTCAGGAGAAGCTCGACGAGATCTTTGATCCGTGGGACTTCCTCACCCGTATCGACACGGTCTTTGATCGTCTGGAGCAGCTGAGCTTCGAGTAGGTTCGGGCATAACGTTAGCTTTTTAGGGCGCTTTGCTGGTAATGTGTGTTGCCGGCAAAGCGCCTCGTTGCATTTAGGGAAAGACGGGGATAATAGTCGTCTCGAATAACATTCTGAGAGGGGATCGCATGATTTCGTTTGATTACAAGCCTCAGGGCGTGTGTGCTCGCAATATTCACCTTGATCTTTCCGATGACGGCAACAAGGTGATGGGCGTTGAGTTTACCGGCGGCTGCGACGGCAATCTCAAGGCTATCTCCAAGCTGGTCGAGGGCGCTCCTGCCGATCGCGTAATCGAGGTTCTCGCCGGTAATACCTGCGGTATGAAAAAGACCTCCTGCGCCGACCAGCTTACACGCTCTATCGAGGCCGCTCGCACCGAGATCGCCTAATGGGTATCGCCGATCACATCAAGAACGGAATATCGCGTCGCGGCTTTGTACTCGGTGGGGCTGCCGCGGGCGCTGCCACGGTGCTTGCCGGATGCTCGAAAAAAACGGGCACCAGCGATGATGCCGCCGGCGAGCCGCAGGTTATCAAGGACGATTCCAAGATCATCTCGATTACGGATGAGTACGAGGCAGTCGACATCGATCTTGAGCCGGCGGCGTCGTGGACGCTGCCTCTGGGTACGCTGCTGTACTACTGCGACGGCGATTACGCCGCGGCGATGATGGCGCCCGCATCGGCGCTGCACGCCAACACACTCGGTGTGCTCAACCTGGGTGATGGCTCGCTTACCACATTAATCGAGGATCCTATCGAGGGCACGGGATATGCATTCTACGATGTCCGTGCCGGCGACGGCGTATTCGCGTGGGTTGAGATGAACTTTGCCAATTCATCGTGGAAGCTCTACGCTCAAAATCTGTCGGGCGCTTCGCTCTCTGGCGACGTGGTTGAGCTCGATCGAGGTGGCAAGGACTATGATCCGCCCCTGTTTACGGCGTTCGGGTCATCGGTCATCTGGTATAAAATGCCTTCGGCAGGCGGCAATAAAACGAGTAGTGATTCGTTTTGCTATCGTCGCTCGCTTGATGAATCCAAGGCCGAGGTAATTTGGAAATCGACGGGCCGCTTTGCATCGGCCCCGCGCGCGAGCGACGGCATTTTGACCATCTCGCCGCGTGTCCGCAACGACGAGGGCGTCTACTACGGCATAACGGCAATCGATCTGACCGACGGCAACAACACCAAGCGTGCCCAGTTGGTCCTCCCTTCGTCAGTTTCGCCTTTCGAGGCCGTATATATGGGCGATACCTTCGTGTTTTCTATCGAGGCGGCCTATAGTGGCGTGGGCAGCCTGGGCAATATGGGCACATATATCGGTAATGAGGGAGGGCCGTACCTCTTCCTGTCCCGCGAGCCGCTCGCATGTGCGGCTGGCAAGAAGAATAAATACCTTGTTAAGGTACAGGCGTCGCATTTCCTGATCGACACCTCTGCCAAGACCTATGGCTCGCTGCTGTCGCCCGACCGCGCTTTGGAGTATGGCGATTATCCAGCTACGGCGGGAAAATCGGACTCATTCCTTACGTACGCCACGGTGCGCAACAGCCAGGGTATACCAGAGACGGTCACTGCACGTCTATTCTCTCTTTAAGCTTAGAGGGGTTAAAAAGGCGCCAACAGGGGAATAAACGCGTTGTAATTGTGAGTACCGCCCGCCGAGCTGCCGCGTCATAGCGGCATCCGGCGGGCTCAGGTGCGTTAAAATGGGCTTGTTCTTAGCTAATTGAGACAGGGGGGCCGTGTTATGGCTTCAGATGCAAAAAAGATTCTGCTGGTCGAGGATGAGAAGGCAATCCGTGACGCCGTCGCTGCCTATCTCGAGCGCGAAGGCTACTGGGTTGTGGGCGTCGGCGACGGCCAGTCCGCGATCGAGGAGTTCGAGAAGCATCAGTTCGACCTGGTCGTGCTCGACCTTATGCTCCCCAAGATTCCCGGCGAGCGCGTTTGCCGCACCATTCGCGATACCTCGGATGTCCCCATCATCATGCTGACGGCTAAGGGCGAAATCGAGGACCGTATTATCGGTCTTGAGCTCGGCGCCGACGACTATCTGATTAAACCGTTCTCGCCGCGCGAGCTCGTCGCCCGCGTTCGTGCTCTGTTCCGCCGTGCCCATCAGGCCGACGAGCCCGCCGTCGAGGTACTCGACTTCGGCGATCTGGTCATCGATATCTCGGGCCACAAGATCTTGGTCGAGGGCAAGGAAGTCGATCTGACGGCTTCCGAGTTCAAGCTGCTCACCACGCTTGCCCGCCATCCCGGCCGTGTGTATAACCGCATGGAGCTGGTCGAGAAAGTGCTCGGGTATGACTTTGAGGGCTATGAGCGCACCATCGATAGCCACGTGAAGAATCTTCGCGCCAAGCTGGGCGATGATCCCAAGAAGCCCAAGTGGCTCTACACCGTCCATGGTGTCGGCTATCGCTTCGAGGCTCCGGCCAAGGCCGATAAGTCGGACGAGAAATAGGGAAATCACATATGACACCTGCGCGCTTTGAAATCGGACAAAAGCACAAGCAGGAGAGCGAGGCGGGTTCCAAGGCTAGTTGGAACACGCCTCGTTCCGATTCACGGCCAACGATGAGCTATCCCTCACGCATGGCACTTGCTTTTGCTCTGACATCGCTCATGACGGTATTGGTGCTGGTGGGCGTAGTCTCCGTTGTATGGGGCACGGTTTTTACGGATTACACGCGCTCCAATATTGTCGAAATCGCCAATTCCGCTGCCGAAAAGTTGGCAACGTCATATGAGGAAAACGGTTCCTGGACCGCGGGGGAACTGCGTACGGTTGCGACATCGAGCTTGGTGTCCGATGATCTTGGTATGCAGGTCGTCAATAAAAAGGGCGTCATCGTCTACGACGACTCATGGCCCTCGGCAAGCGCCACCGCCGATGTACGCGAAAACCAGGCTACGACCGACGACACGAGCGGCAAGAGGGCATCGCATAGCCCGGTCTCGTCTGCTCCAACCGACTCCGATAGCGTTGCTAACGTCGAGATTGTAACGTCTTCCGGCGAGCATGTCGGACAGGTAAAGCTGTGGGCCATCGGCTCCGACGCTCTGCTCACTAAGGCGGACTCTGCGTTTAGGGAGAAGACCTTTAACGCTATGGCCCTCGCCGCGGTTGTTGCAATCTGCATTTCGGTCGTTATCGGATCGCTCGTGTCGCGCATGCTCACCAAGCCGATTCATCGCATCACCAGTACCGCAAAGCAAATCCGTGACGGCGACCTGTCGGCTCGCACGGGACTGCGCGGTGATGACGAGATCGATCAGCTGGGTGAGACCTTCGATGAGATGGCCACTTCGCTCGAGAAGGATATGAAACACGAGAAGCGCCTGACCTCAGACGTTGCACACGAGCTTCGCACGCCGCTTATGGCCATGCTCGCAACGGTCGAGGCCATGCAGGATGGCGTGTATCCCACCGACGATGAGCATTTGGAGACCGTTGCTTCCGAGACGCGTCGCCTGGCTCGTCTGGTGCAGCAGATGCTCGACCTGTCGCGCATGGAAAACAGCACGGCTCCGCTCAACCTTGAGCCGGTGGACATGGTTCCTTTCGTGCGTTCCATCGTTAATGCCCAGGAGCGCCTGTTTGTCGACCGCGATCTGCGCCTGCGTTTTGCGGACGAGACCCAGGGTCACGACGATGTCGTCGAGGCCGATCCCGACATGATCACGCAATGTGTTATCAACCTCATGAGCAACGCCATGCGCTACACCCCCGAGGGCGGTTGGGTCGTGGTGTCGGTGCTCAGTGACCGCAAGCACGTCAGCATTGCCGTTTCTGATACCGGCATCGGTATTGCCAAGGACGATTTGTCGCGCATCTTCGGGCGGTTTTGGCGCGCCGATGCCAGCCGCGCCCGCGAAGCTGGCGGCCTGGGCGTTGGCCTCGCCGTGACCAAGCAGATCGTCGAGCGTCACCATGGCTACATATCCGTGGAGTCGGAGCTTGGAAAGGGTACGACTTTTACAATTCATCTGCCCCGCGAGCACACGGCAGACGCGGCATCTACTACAATGGAGCACTAGCTTTTCGCTATTCGGTGAAGGAGGGGCCGCGTCCCTGCCGCTCCGAGTTTGCGAAAACATGCGGGAAAGAACCCGCATTTCTGTCGTATTTAGGTAAGGAGTGACTCACGTGACAACGATGGAGCGTCGTCCGGATTCCCGTGGCAAGGTTCGTGATATTTACGATGCCGGTGAAAACCTGCTGATGGTCGCCACCGACCGCATTTCTGCGTTCGACTTCATTCTTCCCGACGAGATTCCGTTTAAGGGAGAGGTACTCAATCGCATCTCGGCATTCTGGTTCGATAAGTTTGCCGACATCGTCCCCAGCCATCTCGTTTCCATCGACCCGGCGGATTTCCCCGAGGAGTTTGCTGAGTATCGTGACTACCTCGCTGGCCGCGCCATGCTGGTTAAGAAGGCCCAGACGATTCCTATCGAGTGCATCGTCCGCGGCTATCTGACCGGTTCGGGCAAGAAGACCTACGACGAGAACGGCACCGTCTGCGGCATCCAGCTGCCTGAGGGCCTGACCGAGGCTTCCAAGCTTCCTGAGCCGCTGTTCACGCCGTCCACGAAGGCCGAGATCGGTGACCACGACGAGAACATCTCGTTCGAGCGTTGCTGCGAGATCGTGGGCGAGGACATCGCCACGCAGATTCGTGACCTTTCCCTCAAGATCTACAAGGCCGCTGCCGAGTACGCCGCGACCCGTGGCATCATCATTGCCGACACCAAGTTCGAGTTTGGTGTCATCGATGGCAAGGTCACGCTGATCGACGAGTGCCTCACGCCCGACTCCAGCCGTTTCTGGCCTGCTGCCAGCTACGAGGAGGGCAAGATCCAGCCTAGCTACGACAAGCAATTCGTCCGCAATTGGCTCAAGGCCAACTGGGATATGACGGGGGAGACCCCGCACCTGCCCGCCGAGGTCATCGATGGCACGTCCGAGCGCTATCGCGAGGCCTTCCAGATCATCACGGGCTCCCAGTTCACAAGCATGAAGGAGAACGCATAAGTGAGTACCCGTAGCGCCACGAACAAGCGCACGCAATCCCACGAAGTTACCGGGGTTGCGCGCAAGTCTGCCGCATCTGCTAAGCCCGCCCGCCAAGCAGCGAGCTCCGTTCGCGTCGTGCCGGCTTCGTCTAAGGCACGCCGCAAAGAGCTCGAGAAGGGCGAGAACCTCGAGGGCCTCTCTAAAGAGGAGAAGCGCGCCCGCAAGGCTAAGCAGCGCGCCAAGGAGGACCGCATCTATACGGTGTCGAATATCCTCCTCAAGCAGGACGAGGACTACACCAGGCGCCGTCGCATCTGGTGGATTGTGCTCGCCATTGGCATGGTGCTCGTCGTGGCAATTTGGGCCTCGCTGTACTTCGCTCCCGCTGGCATGGTGTCCAGCCCTGTCCAGATGGTCGGCATTGTTTTGTCCTACGTCATCATTTTGGGCGACTTTATCTATGACTTCGCTCGTATTCGTCCCTTGCGCAACATGTACCGCGCGCAGGCCGAGGGCATGTCCGAGAACAAGCTCAACGCTCTTATTGAGCGCGCGGCTGCCGAGGAGGACAAGAAGGACTCCAAGAAGAAGTAGCGTTTGCATACATACTTATCGCTAAGATATAAGGCGCGTCGTTTTTGCGGCGCGCCTTTTTACTGTTCTATAGATAGATGGAGTGGCACATGATTCGAGCTGCCCTGACGGTCGAAGAGGCTCTGGAGGGCATGAAGGCCCTGGAGCCCAAGATTAAAAACTACGCGCGCCTGGTCGTCCGCAAGGGCGTAAACGTCAAGCCCGGCCAGGAGGTCGTCGTTCAGTCTCCGGTCGAGTGCGCGCCGTTTGCGCGCGTGGTGGTCGCGGAGGCCTATGCTGCCGGCGCCGGTCACGTGACGGTCATTTGGGCCGATGATGCCGTGACGAGGCTCACGTACGAGCATGTCGAGAAAAGCTATTTTGAGCAGACGCCTGAGTGGAAGCGCATGCAGCTGGATTCCTTGGCCCAGGATGGTGCCTGCTTTGTCTTTATCGAGGGTGCGGATCCTGCGGCCCTCAAGGGCATCGATCCAGCCAAGCCGGCCGCGGCATCAAAGGCGAGGAATACGCAGTGCAAAGTTTTCCGCCGTGGACTGGATTACAACATCAATCCGTGGTGCATCGCCGGCGCTCCGGTCGTGGCTTGGGCGCACGAGGTGTTCCCGGGAGACGCCGATGAGGTTGCAATCTATAAGCTGTGGAATGCGATTCTGCACACCGCGCGCGCCGATGGCCAGGACCCGGAGAGCGACTGGGAACTCCATGACGCCGCATTCGAAAAGAACCTGCGTTTCCTGAACGACAATCGTTTCGACTATCTGCATTACACCGCGGCAAATGGAACCGATCTGACGATTGGCATGACGAAAGGTCACGAGTGGGCCGGCGGCAAGGGCAAGACGCCCGATGGGCACCCCTTCTTCCCCAACATTCCCACCGAGGAAGTCTTCACTTCGCCCGATCGCATGCGCGCCGACGGTATCGTGTACTCGGCCATGCCGCTCATCCATCACGGCAATAAGGTCGAAGATTTTTGGATTAAGTTCGAGGGCGGCCGCGTGGTGGACTACGACGCCCGCGTGGGCAAGGCAACGCTCGCAAGTATCATCGATACTGACGAGGGCGCTGCTCACCTGGGAGAGGTCGCGCTCATTTCCAAGAACACGCCGATCCGCGAAAGTGGTGTTCTGTTCTACGATACGCTCTATGACGAGAACGCTAGCTGCCATCTCGCGCTAGGTGTCGGTTTCCCCGAATGCATCGAGGGTGGGTATGACATGTCCAAGGAGGAGCTTCTGGAGCATGGCGTTAACGTCTCGAGCACGCACGTCGATTTTATGATCGGCACGGACGACATCGATATTGTGGGCATTACGCCTGATGGACGTGAAGTTGTGATTTTCCAGAACGGCCAATGGAGTTGGGAATAGTCCCAGACCGTGGTACAATGCCACCCGCGGGCCGTTAGCTCAGCTGGCAGAGCAGGGGACTTTTAATCCCAAGGTCCAGGGTTCGAACCCCTGACGGCCCACCCAAAGATTGTTGAGACGGTCAACTTCGGTTGGCCGTCTTTTTTGTTGCCGGTGCACGGGTTCGAACCCGAACTTCTCTATATATAAGAACGCTTGGCGAACAAAACCCGCCTTTTACCGATGGGAAACAAATAGCTGATGCCTTTGGGGTAAAGTAGCGCTCCAGAGATGACCGATGTCTCAATACTCATAAAACAGCTGGTCATCGCCAATATCAGAAGCCAATGCTTCAGTTATAACCTCAGGGACGCGACTGAGGGACATATTCATTTGTGAACAAAATATGGAGTGCCAGATTCCCGCCCCCGGGGCCCCTCCGGTCTGGCAATATATCTCCTTGCCGCGCGGCCCGGTGGAACCGGATCAGCCGCGGGGCGTGCACCTTGAGAACCGGATACTGCGAGGATGGACA
>DAIMBN010000061.1:0-7930 GCA_036718335.1 Coriobacteriaceae bacterium | reverse complement strand
GCGCATCAGGGCGATATCCTCGCAGCACTGGTGTGTGGCGCCGTCCTCGCCCACCGAGATACCGGCGTGCGTGGCGCCAATCTTAACGTTTAGATGCGGGTAGCCGATGGAGTTACGGACCTGCTCAAAGGCGCGGCCGGCGGCAAACATGGCAAAGGTGCTCGCGAAGGCAACGCGGCCGGTGGTCGCGATACCGGCGGCGACGCCCATCAGGTTGCTCTCGGCAATGCCCACATCGAAGAAACGATCGGGGCAGGCGGCCTTGAACTTGCCGGTCTGCGTGGCGGCGGCCAGGTCGGCGTCGAGGACCACAAAGTCATCGTGCTCGTTGGCGAGCTCGACGAGGGCCTCGCCGTAGCTTACGCGCGTGGCGATTTTTTTGACGTCTGCCATCCTAGAGCTCCTCTCCGGCGGCCGTGAGCTCTGCCATGGCCTGCTCAAACTGTTCATCGTTGGGGGCCTTGCCGTGCCAACCAACCTGGTTCTCCATAAAGGAAACGCCCTTGCCCTTCATGGTCTCGGCGATGATGGCGGTCGGCTGACCCTTGGTGGCGCGGGCCTCGGCAAAGGCGGCGCGGATCTGATCGAAATCGTTGCCGTCGGCAAGCTCCACCACGTGGAACTTAAAGGCGCGGAACTTGTCGGCGAGCGGCATGGGGTCGTTGACCTCCTCGACGGGGCCGTCGATCTGCAGGCCGTTGTGGTCGACGATCACGCAGAGGTTATCGAGCTGCTGGTTGCCGGCAAACATGGCTGCCTCCCAGACCTGGCCCTCCTCGCTCTCGCCATCACCCAGCAGGGCGTACGTGCGGTAAGTATCGCCCCAGTGCTTGGCGGCAACCGCCATGCCCACGGCGGCGGAGATGCCCTGGCCGAGCGAGCCGGTGGACATATCGACGCCCGGGGTGTCGTTCATGTTGGGATGACCTTGCAGGTGGCTGCCGATATGGCGCAGCGTCTCGAGATCCTCCTTGGGGAAGAACCCACGCTCGGCGAGCACGGCGTACAGGCCCGGAGCGCAATGGCCCTTGGAGAGCACAAAACGGTCGCGATCGGCCTTGCGGGGATCGGCCGGGTCGACGTTCATTTCCTCAAAGTACAGATAGGTCATGATGTCGGCAGCGCCGAGCGAACCGCCCGGATGGCCGGACTTGGCAGCGTGCACGCCGGTGACGATGCCCTTCCTTACCTCGTTGGCAACCTTTTTGAGCTCTTCGTCGCTCATTGTGCCTTCCTTTCATCCTCATTAGACAAAATGCGCACGGCACGGAAAGGTAATCCCAACACAGCCGCAATGCACGTACGTCATTCATTATGCTGGAAACTGATGGCTTTACCAGAGTTTTTATCATTATTTGAACAATTTAGCAGGCAGAACCGCTGATGAAACGGTTTATCAATGTGAACGTCTTTTGGATGGAACGCGATCGACCCTACGCGCTAATGTCCTTGAATCCCTCGCCGAAGGCTTCCGTAACGTCGGCAACCGTCACGATGGCATGAGGATCGCGCTCGCGCACGATCGTCTTGAGGGTATTGAGCTCTCGACGGCTCACGATGACCATAATCACTGGCTTCTCGGCACCCGAATACATGCCAGTCGCCTTAAACTTGGTACAACCACGACCCAGGCCATACATGATATCGGCAGCGATATCAGGGAACTTGTCCGAGATGATGAGTACCATACGGCGTTTGTTGCCACCATCGACCACGGCATCGATCACGTAGCCGCTAATGACCATCGAAAGGCCTGCATACAGTGCGTTTTCGATTGAAAAGACCGGAGCCGATAGCGCGCATACGGCAACATCGATCGCCATGACGGTCGAGCCCACCGGCAGCGAGGTGTTACGCGAGATGATTTGGCCAATCGTGTCCGAACCGCCGGTGTTGGCGCCGGCGCGCAACACCATGCCGTAACCGATGCCCGTAATAATGCCGCCCCACATGGCAGGGAGCATCAGGTCCGCATCCGCCAGAGGTGCTACAAACGGGGCGAACAGATCGGTAAAGAAGCCCAGCAGCACAAAGCCCGTCGCGGTCTGCACCACGTAGAACATGCCGCCCTCGCGCATAACGACCAACAACAGCAAGGCGTTCATCACGATCGTCTGAATACCAACGGGAAGCGATAGGCCGCGCGCCGCGCCGACCGCCTGGATAATGGTGGCAAGGCCCGTAACGCCACCGGCGGCAAGACCGTTGGGAATCAAAAACAAGTCGGTCGCGATGGCGGCCAAGGCACACCCCAACATGATCTGGGGCAGGTCGTGAAAGAAGTTCATCGAAAGAATGCGCTTGATGTCCAGACGATATGCCATGCTGCCTCCCTCAAAAAAGCGCACCCAAACGGATGCGCTTTGAACTTCTTCTTGTATTCGATTCTACCGATTCGCCGGACAAAAACCACCCCTGCGCAGGGTTTATTCTGGATACAAACCCGTCCAACCGTTGGGCTTGGCATCGGCTTGAAGCCACCCGATGTTTTAGACCTCCGAGCCTTCTGCATCGGCGTTGCCGGTAGCCCAGCGATGGTAGCCAATAACAAACGGGTCCAGGTCGCCATCGTCAAGGACGGCCTCGACATTGCTGGTCTCCACGCCCGTGCGTAAGTCCTTGACCATCTGGTACGGGTAGAGCACGTAGCTGCGAATCTGGTTGCCAAAACCAATCGTGGTCTTGGGTCCGCGGATCTCATCGAGCGCCTCGGCGCGCTTCTCGAGCTCAATCTCGTACAGGCGAGCCTTGAGGATCTGCATGCACGCGGCCTTGTTCTGAATCTGGCTGCGCTCGTTTTGGCAGGTGACCACAATGCCGCTGGGAAAATGCGTCACGCGCACGGCGGAGTCGGTGGTGTTGACGCCCTGACCGCCCGGGCCGCTCGCGTGGTACACGTCCACGCGGATGTCATCGGGACTGATCTCGATGTCGATATCATCGGGTAGCACGGGGATGACCTCGACGCCGGCAAACGTGGTCTGGCGGCGCTTCTTGTCGTCGGTGGGGCTAATGCGAACCAAGCGGTGGACGCCGGCCTCGGCGCGCAGCATGCCAAATGCGTCCTTGCCCTCGACGGTAAAGGTCGCACGGTCAATGCCGATGACCTCGGCCGCGGGACAGTCGTTGATGGTGACCTTCCAGCCGCGACGCTGGCAGTACTTCATGTACATCTTAAAGAGCATGAAGGTCCAGTCCTGGGCCTCCAGACCACCCTGTCCGGGCTTGATGGTCACAATGGCATCGCCGTGATCGAACTCACCGGTAAACCAGCTCGAAAGCTCAAGCTCATCGATAGCCCGGGCCAGGCGCTCAGCCGTGGCTGTAGCCTCCTCGCGAAGGGCGACGGCGTCGGGGTCATCCCCCATCTCCTCGGCAAGCTCCAGCGCAGCGCGGGCATCGGAAAGCTCGCCGCGCGCGGTGTCCACGGCAGCGATATCTTCCTTGGTACGCGCGATCTCCTCCATGGTGGCACGGGCGGCGTCGGCGTCATCCCAAAAGCCAGGGGCAACACTTTTGGCCTCGAGCTCGGTCACGCGCGTGCGCTTTTCGTCCAGGTGGAGATACGACTCGACCTCACCGAGCCGGTCCGCGAACGCGTCCAGCTCGGCGGGCGTTACCTCTAAAGCCTCAGCCATTAACGATTCCTGCCGTGGCAGTACTTAAACTTCTTGCCGCTACCGCAGGGGCACGGGTCGTTGCGGCCCACGTTGACGTACGGATCGTCGCTCTCGGACTTGCGATAGGTGGTCACCTTGCCACCGTTGTTGACGGCAGCCGGACCACCCTGGACAGCCGTGCGGGCCTGCACCTGCGCCTGCTTGCGCAGCACCGAATCGCCGTTGTCACCATCGACCTCGGCAGGACCGGAGAAGCGCGCACCCTCGAGCGCGGGCTCCTCCTTGTGCTCCACGGCACGCGGGGCAGCCTTGATCTCGATGCGCAGAACCGTGCGCAGGTAATCCTCATACATGGTATCGACGAGTATCTGGAACGCGCCGTAGGCCTCGGTCTTGTACTCAACCAGCGGGTCGCGCTGGCCAAAGCCGCGCAGGCCGATGCCGGTCTTGAGGTAGTCCATCTCCTGCAGGTAGTTCATCCAGCGGGTATCGATGACGCGCAGCATGACCTGGGTGTTGAGCTCGCGCATCAGGTCCTCGCCCAAGCGCTCGGCCTTCATGTTGTAGCACTTCTCTACGTAAGCCAGGACATCGGCAGCCAGGGCCTCATAATCCTCGTCGGGGAACTTCGGCGTATCGATGTGGCCGGTGAGCTCCACAACCCACTTGCGCAGGCCCTCCAGGTCGCGCTCACCATCGTGACTGTCCTTGGTGCAGAACTCCTGCACGCAACGGTAGACGGTATCGTGCATGACCTCGGTGATGTGGTCGGTCAGGTCCTTGCCGTCCAGAATCTTATTGCGCTCGGCGTAGATGACCTGGCGCTGCTTGTTCATGACGTCGTCGTACTCAAGGACGCTCTTACGCATGGAGAAGTTGATGCTCTCGACCTTGTGCTGGGCGCTCTCGACGGCCTTGGAGATGATCTTGTGCTGGATGGGCATGTCGTCGCCCATGTCAGCCGTGACCATCATCTTGGAGACGCGGTCCATCTTGTCGCCGCCGAACAGGCGCATGAGGTCGTCCTCGAGCGACAAGTAGAACTGGGTCTCGCCCGGATCGCCCTGACGGCCGGAACGGCCACGCAGCTGGTTGTCGATACGGCGGGACTCATGGCGCTCGGTGCCGATAACGGTCAGGCCGCCGGCGGCAAGCACGCGCTCGCGCTCGGCCTTGCAGGTCTCCTTTGCCTCGGCGTTAAACTGCTCGAGCTGCTCGGGCGTCACGTCCTCCATGGTCAGGCCCTCGTACTCAAGGCGCTCGCGCACCAGCTCGTCGGGGTTGCCGCCCAGCAGGATGTCGGTACCACGACCGGCCATGTTAGTAGCGATGGTCACGGCACCGTAGCGTCCGGCCTGGGCAACGATATGAGCCTCGCGCTCGTGGTGCTTAGCGTTGAGGACCTCGTGCGCGATGCCGCGCTTGGTAAGGGCGGCCGACAGCTTCTCGGAGCTTTCGATGGAGACGGTGCCCACCAGGACCGGCTGGCCCTTGGCGTGACGTCGCTCGACGTCGTCGGCAACGGCGTTGTACTTGGCCTGGATGGTGCGGTACACCAGGTCCTCGTGGTCAACACGCTGAACGGGCTTGTTGGAGGGGATGACCTCGACGGGCAGCTTGTAGATCTCGCGGAACTCAGCGTCCTCGGTGAGTGCCGTACCGGTCATGCCGGAGAGCTTGTCATACAGACGGAAGTAGTTCTGCAGGGTGATGGTGGCAAGGGTCTGGTTCTCCTCGCGCACGAGCACGCCCTCTTTGGCCTCGATGGCCTGGTGCAAGCCCTCGGAATAGCGGCGGCCTTCCATGATGCGACCGGTGAACTCGTCGACGATCTTGACCTCGCCGTTAGTGACCACGTACTGCTTGTCGCGATGGAACATGTACTGAGCCTTCAGCGCCTGCTGCAGGTGGTTGACCAGCTGGCCCGAAAGGTCGGCATAGATGTCCTCGATGCCCAGGCGGCGCTCGATCTTCTTAAGGCCGCGCTCAGTGGCGGCGATGGTGTGCTTGGCCTCATCCATGACGTAGTCGCCCGTGGGCTCGACGTCCTCGGTGGCGGTGAGCATGTCGTGCGACACGTCCTCACCGCGCTCCAGGCCGCGCACGGCACGCGCGAAGTCCTTGTAAGTGCTAGCGGACTTGGTGCCAGCGCCCGAGATAATGAGCGGCGTTCTGGCCTCGTCAATCAAGATGGAGTCGACCTCGTCGACGATGGCGTAATGATGGCCGCGCTGCACGCGCTGCTCGGGGCGGGTGACCATGTTGTCGCGCAGGTAGTCGAAACCGAACTCGGAGTTGGTGCCGTAGGTGACGTCTGCCTGGTAGGCCGGACGCTTGAGTTCGAGCGGCATGTTGTTCTGGAGCAGACCGACGGTCATTCCCAGGTACTTGTAGATGCGGCCCATCCACTCAGAGTCGCGCTTTGCCAGATAATCGTTGACGGTAACGACATGCACGCCCTTGCCGGCGATAGCGTTGAGGTAGCCGGCCAAGGTGGAGACAAGGGTCTTGCCTTCGCCGGTCTTCATCTCGGCGATATGCCCCTCGTGCAGCGCCATGGCGCCGATGAGCTGTACGTCAAAGTGACGCATGCCCGTGATGCGCTTGGAAGCCTCACGCACGGTGGCAAAGGCCTCGGGGAGCATGTCGTCGAGCGACTCGCCGTTGGCGTAACGCTCGCGGAACTTATCGGTCTGGGCGCGGAGCTCTTCCTCGGTCATCTTCTCAAACTGGGGCTCAAGACCGTTGATCTGGTCGACGATCTTGTAGTAGCGCTTAAGGTCCTTATCGGATCCAAAGGACAGCAGCTTTGACATGAATCCCATGTGGTTTTCCTTTTTGGCCATCGCCCACGCCGTGCAGCTGCGGGCGAGTTAAACACAGATGATTGTACTTTAGCCAAACAAGGCGCGGCCTATACGGTCGACCTCGACCGCCACGTAATAACTACGACCAACCTGCCACAATGGGACAGGTTTATTTTGGCAGGTTCTATCTGGGCAAACGCTTCCTCTCTGCCATTTGGTGCCATGGGGACAGGTTCGTTTGCACCAATAAAAAGAAAAGGGCCGCGCACCCAAATGGATGCACGGCCCTCATGCCATGAATGCGAGTGATTCCGCGGCGAGCTATTTACTCAGCAGCCTCGGTGGTCTCGGCCTCGGCAGCGGCCTCCTCGACGGGAGCCTCGGCGGCCTGCTTGGCAGCCTCCTCGGCAAACTTAGCAGCACGCTTAGCCTTCTCGGCAGCCTTAGCCTCAGCGGCAGCCTTGCGAGCGGCCTCGGCCTCAGCAGCCTTGGCGGCCTTGGCAGCCTTGGCCTCCTCGGCCTTCTTGAGCTGGGCGGCAGCGGCGCCACCGAACTTGTCGGCGAAGCGCTGGACGCGTCCACCGGTGTCGACGAACTTCTGCTGGCCGGTGTAGAACGGGTGGCACTCGTTGCAAAGCTCGACCTTCATCTCGGACACGGTAGCGTGCGTCTTGAAGGTGTTGCCGCAGGAGCACGTCACCGTGCACTCGACATACTGGGGATGGATACCCTGCTTCATGGTAGGACTCCTTATTGGTCAGGCGCTGGTTACCGATCAGCGCATAAGGCGTCTTGGTTTCCGACCAAGACAACAAACTCGGCTATGGTACCACGGCGCCGCGTGTCCCACAAAAGGTTCACGGTCTTTTCGGAACGACACGAATCTGACCCATCGAAACACATCTCCACCGTTCCTTCAACTGGGAAAATGCCGTCCCCGGGGCCTGAGAAGGGCCCCGGGGACGTTCGACTGACTGCGGGAACGGCCTTTCCGCTCAATGTGTTCGGCTGAGATCGGAAATCAACCAAACTGAACCAGGTTCAGTTGACATGGTTAAAAACGAGGGGCGACGCTTTTGCGTCACCCCTCGTCCCGGCCGGGTTGCTTTAGTTGTACACACGGTAGTTACACTTGAACTGGGTTATGTGTCCATAGTTGGGGCCGTACCAACCCGATGTATAGCTGATTACTTTTGCGCCTAGATATTCGTATCTCTTGTTGTAGCGAAGCTCACGGTAGGTCGTGTCGTACTCTGCTACGTAAAACGCGTCTCCAGAGAAGGCTTTGTACCGGTCCTTAACCGTCGAAGCCATGTACGCGGGTTCGACATCGCCTTTCTCTCCGTTGAGCGCATAGACGGGTGCCGCGATTCCGCATAAAGCCGTTGCCACGAGGATGGCGTAGACAGCCATGCGCGACGCATTGGACTTCAGCTGTTCAAATAGTTTCATGTCATTCACCTCCCTCGTATGTATCGAGGTATTCCTGCTTGAGCGTCTGCG
>DAIMBN010000012.1:0-41633 GCA_036718335.1 Coriobacteriaceae bacterium | reverse complement strand
TGATTCCCGAGATCCCCTACGACATGGATAACGTCATCAAGACCATCGAGCATCGCATGGAAACCGGCAGCCGCTTTACCATCGTGGCCGTCGCCGAGGGCGCCATCTCCAAGGAGGACGCGGCGCTGTCCAAGAAGGAGTACAAGAAGAAGCTCGCCGAGCGTACGAGCCCCTCGATTGTCTACGACATCGCCAAGGAGATCGAAGCCAAGACTGGTCGCGAGACCCGCGTCGCCATCCCCGGTCACACGCAGCGCGGCGGTCAGCCCGATGCCCAGGACCGCATCTTTGCGACCCAGTGCGGCGTCGAGGCGGCGCTGGGCTGCCTGCGCGGCGAGTTTGGCTACATGATCGCCCTGCGCGACGGCAAGATGTGCCACATGCCGCTCGAGGAAGTCGCCGGCAAGCTCAAGTATGTCGACCCCCAGAGTGATCTGGTGCGCGAGGCCAAGGCGCTGGGCATCAGCTTCGGCGGCGAATAGCCTCGGCCGAAACTGCTCTCATCGGAGACCCCAGGGCTTACCTCCCAAATCGTCCTCGGACATGTCAGGATCCCGCCGTGCGCTTCGCGCGGCGGGATCCTTCCGTCCTGCGGAAAGATTTGGGAGGTAAGCCCTGGGGCCTCCTACGGTGACTGGGGAGGCCGAGACTATTCGTCTTCTTGCTGCGGGTGCCTGGGGTAGGATGCGGCGTGCATTTTTGGGAGTATTCAGCAGCCGAGGGTGCCTGCATACTGGATTTTGGGCGAAAGGCAGGCACTGTGGGCCGCATCCTGTAAAAAATGATCGGTCCTTGAGGCATTGGGGTCCAGGACCAGGGCATTCAGCGCGGTTTTGTGCACCCGTTCCCGCGCCCGCGGACCCCGGGACGCTGAATACTCCGGAATTTGCACGGCGCCCCCTGGGGTACCTGTGGGCAAAAAGCAACCGCCCCGTCAAAGTATGCATTTGGCGGGGCGGTTTATGCAAAAATGCTGCTGCGGGCGCGTCGGCAGCTCGCTAGAACTTGAATCCCAGGACAGGTTACTCGGCGCTCTTGAGGGCGCCGACCATGTCGATCTTGTTGAGGGTACGATTGGTGGCGAGGTTGACGATAAACGTAAAGCCAAAGGCCAGCAGCACGGCGAGCACGTAGCTCAGTGGCTCGACCTCGACGTCAAAGTACAGCGACGGCATCTGCAAAATGTAGGTAAAGCTCTCGGCCAGCAAGCCGCCCAGCGGCACGCCCAGCGCAGCGCCGATCGCCGTGAGGATCAACGTCTCCTTGTTGACGTAGTGGTGCACCTCGCCACGGCGGAAGCCCAGCACCTTGATGGTCGCCAGCTCGCGCTCGCGCTCGGAGATATTCGTGTTGGACAGCGTAAACACCACCACAAACGATAGGCACGCCGCCATAAAGGTCACGAGCACCACGACGGAATTGATGATAGTGAAGTTCGCCTCGAAGTTCTGCCAATGTTCAGCCGTGCTCGAGATGGTGAGCCAACCGTCGCTCTTAAGCTTCTTGCTAAACGCAATCTGATCGGCCGACGAGCCCTTAAGCAGCACAAAGACGCCGTTAAGGCGCGCGCTTCGACCGAACGCGCGCTCATAGGTGCCCTGCGTCATGTAAAGCGTGTTGCCCAGATAGTTGAGCGAAATGTCGCTGACTTTGACCTTGGCTACGTTGAGCGACGAATCCTGGACGTGTGCCGTATCGCCCGGTTGAATCCCCAGTACCAGCTGTGAACTCTTGCTCAGATACACATCTCCGTCGCGCAAAGATAGAGGCTCTTTGGACTCATCCTCGAGACGCACGTAGTCGTCCAGGTCGTTCGTGCGGTCATCGGGCACCACGATCAGCTGCACGGTCTCGCTCTTGCCGCCAAATGTAAAGGTGACGTTGTCGGTCATAATCGGCAGCGTCGAAGTCACGGTCACGTCGGAATCCTTGGCTGCGCTTCGCTCGTCGAGCGCCGCGCACGTCTGCGAAAAATCGTCGGGATTGGCAACCGCCAGCAGGTCATAGCGCGTGATATGCCCGTACTGCTTGGGCGAAAGCGCGACCGACGTATCACGAATGCCCATGCCGCAAATCACAAGCGCCGTACAGCCCGCGATGCCAAAGATGGTCATAAAGGCGCGCTTTTTGTAGCGGAACAGGTTACGTGCTGCCACCTTGTTCAAAAAGCCCATGCGGCGCCAGATAAAGCCGATGCGCTCGAGCAAGATACGCGAGCCGGCGCGCGGGGCCTTGGGGCGCATGAGCGAGGCCGGGGTCTCGGCCATCTCGTGGCGGCAGGCGATAATCGTGGCGCCCACCACGCCCACGGCAAACAGCGCCACCGAAACGATCGAGGACACGATGTCGTACGAAAGCAACATCTGGGGCAGCGAGTACATGTCGTCGAACACCGTAAACAGGAACAGCGGCAGGCCCACAAATCCGATGATGTTGCCGAGCACGCCGCCAATCAGACAAGCCCACAGCGCGTAGTCCACGTATTTGGACAGGATGCGCCCGCGCGAATAACCGAGCGCCTTATACAGGCCGATGAGTGTGCGCTCCTCCTCGACCATGCGTGTGGCGGTGGTAAGGCTGATGAGCACGGCAACGATAAAGAAGATGAATGGGAAAACCGTGGCGATGGCTTCGATCGAAGAGCTGTCGCTCTCCACGCTCGAGTAGCTTGTGATGCTATCGCGGTCCTGGATGTACCAAGTGCATTCGCCCAGATCGGAAAGCTCGGTACGGGCATCGGCAAATTGCTGGTCGGCGGCTGCGCGGCGCTGGTTCAAATCGGCCTGTGCCTGAACGCGCTCCTCGCTGCCCTCGGCCATGCGATTGATGTTGTCCTGCTCTATCCCAAAGAGCATATTCGTCTGGCGCTCAGCCGCATCCAAGCTTGCCGGCGTGTCGACCGTCAGTTCCTGAACACGCGCCTTCTCGCGCTCATCGCGGATCTCCTCGATATTACTCTTGACCTCGTTGATCTTTGTCGTGTAGGCATCGGAATAGGAGTTGAGGCTCTTGGCTCCCTCGACGATCACGTGGACGGCGGAGTAGGAGGAAGATGTCGCGGCATCCTCGCTCACATAGAACCTATAGTCCGCAGCCGAAGCAGCGCGAAAGGCGTTGACTGTCGAGTCGGAGCTCACGTCGGTAGGATCGAGGACCTCGGCCGTAATGGTGTAATCGCCCGCGGCAAACTGATCCTTGGCGCTTTGGTTCGACGAGCTCGCGTCATTGGCGGCAAAACTCACCGTATCGCCGAGCTTTTTGCCCGAAGCCTTCAGGAACTTTGAAGTCACCGCGACCTCATCGGCGCTCTCGGGCAAATCGCCGTTCACGAGCACCGGCTGATCGATATTCTCCTTGGAGAGACTCTGCACGACCACGCGCTCGCGCGTTGTGCCCACGGCGGTATAGGCAGTCTCGGTATAGATGCCCTCGGCCGTCTCGACGCCGTCGACCTCTTGGATCGCAGCAAGATCGTCGCGCGTAAGGCCATAGGTCGACTGCACGTTAATGTCATAGACATTCTGCTGGTCAAAGTAGGCGTCGACCGAATCGCACAGATCCTCGCAACCCGCCTTAAGACCGCACATCACGCTCACGCCGAGCGCGGTGATGACCACGATAGATAGGAAGCGCTTAAGACTGCCTCGGATTGTGCGATAGATGCCACGGCGAAACACCGTCGGCACCATGTCGTTTGAGCTTTGGGCGGTGCGGTAGGTCGTAAACTCCTGGTCGCGACTCACGTGCTGCGCATCGTGGTTCTGGCTGTTTTGGCGGTCCTGGTCCATGGGCGCTACCACTCGATCGTCTCGATAGGCACGGGATTTTGCTGAACCGTCTCGCTCTCCACGCGGCCGCTCTTAAAGCGGATCAGGCGATCGGCCATGGGCGCCAGCGCGGAGTTGTGGGTGATGATAATGACCGTAATGCCCTGCTTGCGACACGTGTCCTGTAGCAGCTGCAAGATCTGCTTGCCAGTTTTGTAGTCGAGTGCACCCGTGGGCTCGTCGCACAGAAGCAGCTTGGGATTCTTGGCCAGTGCACGGGCGATGGACACGCGCTGCTGCTCGCCACCCGAAAGCTGCGCCGGAAAGTTAGCAAGGCGCTCGCCCAGGCCAACCTGGCGAAGCGTTTGCTCGGCATCGAGCGAATCGGGGCAGATTTGCGCCGCGAGCTCAACGTTTTCGAGCGCCGTCAGGTTGGGGACCAGATTGTAGAACTGGAAGACAAAGCCGACGTCGGCGCGGCGGTATTCCACGAGCTGCGCCTCGTTGGCGGAGCTCACGTCGCGCCCGTCCACCGTCACAGTGCCGGAGGTTACCGTATCCATGCCACCCAGGATGTTGAGCGCCGTAGTCTTGCCGGCACCCGAGGCGCCCAGGATAATGGCGAGCTCGCCGCGCTCAACGGTAAAGCTCGCGCCGTCGAGCGCGTGAATGCGGGCATCGCCCTCGCCGTACGCCTTGATGACGTCTTTGAATTCGATATAAGCCATCGATTAATTCCCATCTGGTCGGATAACTCCTTAGTATTACCCATTTCGCACCGACCAAAAAGGGACAGGTTCATTTTGGCAGGTTTTAGAGGCGGACGGTGAAGGTGATCTGGTTGCAGTGGCCGCAGACAGAAGCGCTCCCACCATGGGCTTCGGCGATGGCACGCACCACGGATAGGCCCACGCCCGAGCCGCCCGTCTTGGAGCTGCGCGACACGTCCGCACGATAGAAGCGGTCGAACAATCGATCTAGGTCGCCTTCGGGCAGCTCGTCCACGGCGTTCGAAACGACAAGCTCGGCGGCGCCCTTACCCTGACCGCGCGAGACGGCACGCAGGCTCAGCTCAATTACACTGTCCTCACTCGCATAGCGTGTGGCGTTGTCCAGCAGCAACTCAACCACCTGCGCCACCGCCGCAGCGTCGGCATGGGCCCGCACGCCGCTCGCAATCGACGTCGACAGACGCTTGCCACGCGAAACCGCCACCGACTCAAACGGCGCCGCAGCCTTGTCCACTGCCCCCGAAAGATCGATCGATGTCATGGTAAAGCCGGCTGAACCCTCGTCCATTCGCGCCAGGAACACCAGACGCTCCGTGAGCGCCGTCAGCCGCGCGACCTGCTCGTGAATGCTCTGCGTCCACTCACTCTCGCCGCTCTCGATCTCTTGCACCTCATTGGCGGCGTCAATTACAGCCAGCGGCGTCTTGATCTCGTGGCTCGCATCGGTAATAAAGCGCTTTTGCTTGCTGTAGCTCTCGACCATCGGTCGAATCACCGCGCCCGAGGCACCCGCCACAATTGCCAGCACCGCCAGCCAGCCAATGCAACTGATCGCCACGCTCGCGCTCAAAAACGAATGAAAGCTTGCAAGCTCGCGCGAGCAGTCCACGAACACATAGGTGGTCTCATCGTCTTGAACGTCAGTCGTATAGCGATAATTGCCAGAAAAACCCGAGGTCCAACCCTTGGAATATAGTCCTGCAGCGATGCGTGCAGCACGCTTGGCACCCACCGCGGCAATGCGGGCCGTGTTGACATCGGTCACCTGCCCACCGGCAATCGACACCGTAAAGTAGCGCGTGTCGAAGGGAGACTCCGCCGTCATACCTTCGAAGTGCCCGGTGCGCACGACCACCCTGTCACCGGCAGCGGTCTTACCGGCGCCCACATCCTCGCCGGGATCGGTCTTGGGCTCATCCGTCCAATCGATGCCGTCCTTGCCCGCCAAGATATAGCCCAGACGAGCGTCGGCCATCTTGCAGACATGCGAGTAGTTGACGATATTGATGCCGGCGATGATAAGCGTAAGCACGGCGGTCACGGCACCCATGGCAACCAGGATGAACTTACGACGCAGGCGACGTCCCATTGCACTGGCAGCATCGGCGCGCCCCGGATTACCCGAGTCCGCGCCCATGCCGAGCTTTGCCGTCGTGCGCTTCCACCACGCACTCGCGCTCACACCTATTCGCCCTCCTCAACAACCTCGAGCGAATAGCCCTGGTTGCGCGATGCACGGATGGCCACGTTGGCACCAAGCGCCGTCAGCTTTTTGCGCAGGTACGAGATGTAGACCCACACCACGTTGGCGCCTTCGGGCGCGTCCTCACCCCAAACCCCGAGCATCAGACGCTCGGTGGGCATGCGCGTGCCGGAGTTGCGCATAAAGAGCTCCATAAGCTGAAACTCACGATTGGCCAGGTGCTCCTCGCCCAAAGGGCCAACGAGCGTGCACGATGCCGTGTCGAGACGCACGTTGCCCACGCTGAGCGTCGTGGCGTCAATTGCCGTCGCGGCACGCGTCATGGCACGAATACGCGCAAGCAGCTCCTTGGCGGCAAACGGCTTGGTCAGATAATCGTTGGCACCGGCATCCAGGCCCTCGACCTTATCGGACACCTCGCTTTTTGCCGTGAGCATAATGATGGGCAGACGCTTACCGGCGGCGCGTGTGCGCTTGAGCACCTCAATGCCATCCATGCCGGGCATCATGATGTCCAGGATTGCGGCGTCATAGTCGTTGGCGAGCAGATATTCGAGCGCCGTCAGACCGTCGAGGGCGGTATCGACCTCGTAGTCGCTATGTTGAAGAATCGCGGTAAGGGCACGGGAGAGGCCGGGTTCGTCCTCGGCAAGCATCAGCTTCATAGTTGTTCCTTTGGCGCGCGGCTATACAGATTTCGATATTGCCGATGATAGCGCACCGCCAGCCGCCTTAGCGCAGCCTTAGCTGCTCAACCTGCACGTTTTCAAATACGCAGGATATGGCTTAGCCAAACTTAAGGCCCAGATGCCGAGGGCTTGGACGCATACCGAGCGCGAAGGGACAGTGACTCGTCCTTTCACGGCGTCCTAGTTATGCAAAGTGCTCGAGCGTTACTCCTCGTACGCGCCCTCAAGCCGCAGCAGCCACTCCTTGCGGTCGAGGCCGCCGGCATATCCGTTGAGCGAACCATCGGCGGCAACCACGCGATGGCACGGCACAATAATCGAAATGGGATTGCGTGCAACCGCGGCCCCCACGGCACGGGGAGACACAACGGGAGCCTCGTTTCCCAGCACACGATGCCGAGCCGCAACACGCTGGGCGATCTCACCATACGTGGCGACCTCGCCACGCGGGATAGAAAGCAGCTCGTACCAAACTTCACGCTGAAACGCCGTGCCAATCAAATGCAACGGCGGCGTAAACCGAGGCTCCTGCCCCGCAAAATAAGCATTCAGCCAAGCCCAAGAACGCTCAAGTACCGACGAGGCAGCACCGTTTGTCGGATTCACCGAAGACATGCCGCCAGCACCAGAAACCGCATCGGCGCCTTCAACATGTTCGGGATCTTCTTTGAGAAGCGTGGAGCCAAAGTGCTCCTGCCCCTCAAACCAAAGCCCCGTCAAACCGCGGCCATCAGCGGCAAGCAGGATTTCGCCCAAAGGCGAAGCAAACGTCGTCGTGACCACCAGCGGCTCCTTTCAAAACTCCGCAACATAATACCGCGAATTGTGCAGACAACCCCAATTGACCCCAAAGTCACCCTAGGCAGCAGGCGCGAACGCGCCGCAGCTGCCGGCCGCGCCCCACAGTCCCCCAAGGCGGCAGGCGCAAAGCGCCGAAGCCGCCGCCGGGATCAGGGCCCGCAACAGCCGCGCGCCCCCACATCAGCCCAGCGGCCCCAACCAACAACTGCCCCATCACAGGCCGCTCGCAGCAGCGTCACCGCAGGCGGGGGCCGGGCTTAGTTTTCAGAACACTCCGCAGACCAGTGTGGCGCCTTGTCCGCGGCTCCGAAGGAGCAGGACAAGGCGCCACACATGGTCGAGGACGTTTTGAAAGCTAAGCCCGGCCCCCGCCGGACAGGCCACACTACTCGCAGAGCAGCTTAGCGATCTGGACGGCGTTGGTTGCCGCGCCCTTACGGATTTGGTCGCCGCAGCACCAGAAGGTGATACCGCGCGCGGCCTCGGGGTTCGAGATGTCGCGGCGCACGCGGCCGACCCAAATCAGGTCCTGGTCGGAGGTGTCCATCGGCATGGGGAAGCGGTCGTGTGCATCCTCGGCAGCCATGTCGTCAACCAGCTTGACGCCCGGAGCGGCAGCCAGCGCAGCACGGGCCTCTTCCACCGTGATGTCGCGCTCAAACTCGAGCGTAATGCTCTCGGAGTGCGAACGCAGTACAGGCACGCGCACGCAGGTGCAGTTCACGCGCAGCTCGGGCAGGTGCATGATCTTGCGACCCTCGTTCTGCAGCTTCATCTCCTCGGAGGTAAAGCCCTCCTCCTTGACGCCACCGATCTGCGGAATCAGGTTGCTCGCCAGCTGGGCAGCAAACGCGCGCGGCTCGGGAATCTCCTCGCCACGGCCCAGGGCGGCCAGCTGAGCCTCGAGCTCGGCCATACCGGGGGCGCCAGCACCCGAAGCCGCCTGGTACGTCGAGACGATCATGCGCTTCACGCCAGCGAGCTGATGCAGCGGCCACGTGGGAACCAGGCCGATAATGGTCGCGCAGTTGGGGTTGGCGATAAGGCCGTGATGCCGCTTGATGTCGTCGGCATTGATCTCGGGCACAACCAGCGGCACCTCGGGATCCATGCGGAAGGCATGGCTGTTGTCGACCACGACGGCGCCGCGCTTGACGGCCTCGGGCAGTAGCTCCTTCGCGATGTCGTCGCCGGCAGCTCCAAGCACAATGTCACAGCCCTCAAAGGCCTCGGGACAAGCCTCTTCGATCACGATCTGCTCGCCGCGGAACTCGACGGTCTTGCCCGCAGAACGCGCGCTCGCCAGCAGCTTGAGCTTGCCAACCGGGAACTCCTGCTCGTTGAGGCACTCGAGCATCTGGGTGCCCACGGCTCCCGTCGCGCCCAAAATAGCAACCGTGTACTGTTTCATGCTTCCCCCTTTAAAGGTTGTGGCTTTTGCCCGCACGCCAAGCAGGCCGATTATTGTTGCCAGTGTATACAAGAACGGGGCGGGCACGAAACCCGCCCCGTCGAAACGAAACCGAAACGAAACGCCCCGCCATAGATTTTTGAGGCAAGTCCAAAAATCTACTGGGATAGCAGCTACTTGTGGAGCGCGACCAGAGCGGGATCGACCGGCGCGGGAGCCTCCAGATCGGAGACCTTCACAATGCCGTTCTCGTCGGAGAAGGCGCGGTAAATGGTCTGAATCGCCAGATCAAAGTCCTTCTCCTCCACACCGATGATGATATTGATCTCGTCGCAGCTCTGCGAAATCATACGCACGCTCACGCCAGCCTGGCCAAGCATGCCAAACAGGTGGCCCGAGATGCCGGCACGACCGCGCAGGTTACGGCCGACGGTCGCGATAAGTGCCAGACCCTCGACAACCTCGATCTCGAGCGGCTCGACCTCCTGCTGAATGTCGCCCACGAGCGAGTACAGTGAATCGTGAACGTCCCGCTCCTGCACCACGGCGCCAAAGCGGTCGACACCGGTGGGCATGTGCTCGACGGAAACGTCATAGCGCTCGAACACCGAAAGCGCACGGCGCATAAAGCCGACGCGGGGCTTGGTGCGGTCGCGGGCGACGTTGATGGCGACAAAACCGCGCTTGCCGGTCACGCCGGTAATGATGGGCTCCGCCTCGCCTTCATCAGCCGTCTCGCTAATGATGGTGCCGGGGTCCTGCGGCGCATTGGTGTTCTTGATGACCAGCGGAATGCCTGCCTCGCGCACGGGGAACACGGCCTCCTCGTGCAGGACGCTTGCGCCCATGTACGAAAGCTCGCGCAGCTCCTCGTAGGTAACGCGCGCAATGGGCTGAGCCTCGGGAACAATACGCGGATCCGCAGAATAGAAACCCGAGACGTCGGTCCAGTTCTCGTAAAGGTCGGCGCCCAGGCACTTAGCCAAGATCGAGCCCGAGATATCGCCGCCGCCACGGTCGAGCAGCTTGATCTGGCCCTCACGCGTCGCGCCGTAGAAACCGGGCATAACAAAGCCGCCCTGCTGACCGTACTCCTGCACCAGCTCGGAGGTACGATTCATGCTGAGCGTACCGTCGTGATGGAACGCAACGACCGTCGCGGCGTCCAGGAACGGCAGGCCCAGGTACTCGGCCATCAGGCGAGCGGTAAAGTACTCGCCGCGGCTCACAAGCTCCTCGGTAGAGTAGCCGCCCGAGCGGGCGCGCTCGGCAAAGGCCGCGAACTCCTCGCGGATGGGATAGGTGAGCTCCAGCTCGTCAGCGATATCAAAATAGCGCTGGCCAATGTCCTCGAGCAGTTCCTCGCACGACACGTGATACTTAACGTGCGCGTTAACCAGGTAGAGCAGGTCGGTCACCTTGGTGTCGCCCTTAAAGCGGCGGCCGCAGGCGGAAACCACCACAAAACGGCGGGCAGGGTCGGCGTCGACGATGGCCTTGATCTTTTTGAAGTGTTCGGCGTCGGCGACCGACGAGCCACCAAACTTGGCAATCTTAATCATGGGCTGGAGGTTACCTTTCTAAAAAGCCTCTGCGAACCTATTTTGCGCGCTCTGATACCATGGTTTCACCGATTGGGACCAAGGCATCCGAGGAGCAGTGTTATATGGGAACTTATCATAGTACACGAGGACGCACTTTATCGTGCTCAAGTAAGGTGGCAATCCGCACCGGCATCGCTCCCGACGGGGGTTTGTTTGTCTCGGACGAGCTCGGCACCCAGCAGGTCGATATCAGCTCGCTTGCAGATAAATCGTACTTTGAAATCGCTCAAGATGTGTTGGGAATGTTACTGAATGATTACACGGCCGAAGATATTTCGGCGTGTGTCGACGAGGCATACCGCGGCACGTTCGCGAGTGAAGAGGTTACGCCGCTCGTCAAACTCGACGATGCGCCGGGCGCTGATGCCCCTCAGACCTATGTTATGGAGCTCTTTGGCGGCCCCACGAGTGCCTTTAAGGACGTCGCCCTGCAGATGCTCCCCCGCCTGATGGCCCGCACCTCCGCCAAGGACGGCGGCGCCGAGCGCATCATGATCGTCACCGCCACGTCGGGCGACACCGGCAAGGCCGCACTCGCCGGTTTTGCCGACGCCCCGGGCACGGGTATTACCGTCTTTTATCCCGAGGGCAAGGTCAGCCGCGTCCAGAACCTGCAGATGTCCACGCAGGAGGGCGATAACGTCGCCGTCTGCGGAATCCGCGGCAACTTTGACGACGCCCAGAGTGCCGTCAAGCGTATCTTTGCCGATAAGGAGCTAGCTGAGCGTCTTGAGGCCGCCGGCACGGTGCTTTCGAGCGCCAACTCCATCAATGTCGGCCGTCTGGTACCGCAGGTCGTCTACTACTTTGCCGCCTATGCGCAGTTGCTGCGCGCCGGCGCTATCGAGGCTGGCGACGCCGTGGAGTTCTGCGTACCGACCGGCAACTTTGGCGATATCCTGGCCGGCTACTATGCCAAGCGCATGGGCCTGCCCGTCGCCAAGCTCATCGTCGCGAGCGACAAGAACAACGTGCTCGCTGACTTCCTGACCACCGGCGTTTACGACCGTAACCGCCCGTTCTTCACGACCATCTCGCCGTCGATGGACATCCTCATCAGCTCTAACCTGGAGCGCATGCTGTACTTCCTGTCCGATGGCGACTGCGAACTCGTTGCCGGCCTTATGGAGCAGTTGGCACAGACCGGTCGCTACGAGGTACCCGCCGAGCTGCTGGCCAAGATCCAGAGCGTCTTTGGTTGCGGCTGGGCCAGCGAGGACGAGGTCCGCGCTGCCATCAAGAGTTGCTGGGATGCGAACGGCTACGTGATCGACCCGCACACCGCTTGCGGTTATCACGTCTTTGAGCAGGTCGCTCCCGCCGAGGGCGCCAAGGCCCGCGTGCTGCTTTCGACCGCCAGCCCCTACAAGTTCCCACGCGCCTGCTGCGACGCCCTGGGCCTCGACGTTCCCGAGGATGATTTTGAGGCTATGCGTGTACTCGAGCAGGCCACCAACACGGTCGCCCCGACCCAGCTCGCCGAACTCGAATCCAAGCCCGTCCGTTTCGAAGACGTCTGCGACGTCGATGAGATGGCAAGCTACGTCGAGTCCGCAGCAAAACGAATGAGCACCGACTAGATCCCTTATTAAGCGCCGGCGAAAGCCGGCGCACCTTCTTTTTATTTAGCTTTCGGGATAATGACGAGCATGCGAGCGGGTCTGGCCGTTTAGTTCGTCGCGAGTTCCGCACGAGCCGGAAAGCACTTAATGTGCTTTCCGAGCGAGCCAGGACTGCCCGAGCAGCGAACTAAACGGCCAGACCCGCCCAGGAGGACCCACATGATCAAAATCACCGTCCCAGCAACCAGCGCCAACTTGGGCATTGGATACGATACCCTCGGCATGGCCGTCAGCCTCTATTCGCACTTCACCTTCGAGCGCGCCGACAAGCTCACCATCACGGGCTGCCCCGAGGAATTCCAAAACGAGAACAACCTGGTCTACGTGAGCTTTGTCGATGCTCTGGCCGCCTGGGGCGAGCCGGCCTTCCCCGTCGCTATCGACATTCAGACCGACGTGCCCGTCGCCCGCGGCCTGGGTTCCAGCTCCACCTGCGTCGTCGCCGGCATCATGGCTGCCGCCGCGCTGACAGGCCACACCGTCGACCGCGCCGAACTCGTCCGCATCGCCACCGAGGTCGAGGGCCATCCCGATAACGTCGCCCCTGCCATCCTGGGCGGTGCCGTCTGCTCCTTTACGCCGACTGATTCGCTCCCCCAGTGCCTGCGCTACGAGGTGAGCGATCGCCTGCGTTTTATTACCGTGATTCCGCCCTACGAGGTGCATACGAGCGAGGCCCGCAAGGTTGTGCCACAGGAGATTCCACTCTCCACCGCCGTATGGCAAATGGGCCGCATCGCCGGCATGACGCGCGGCCTGGAGACCGGCGACCTTGACCTGATTGCCGCCGCCAACGACGACCGCATCCAGGAGCCCTATCGCCGCCGCCTCATCCCCGACTACAACGCAGCGCGCGACACCTGCCTTAACGGAGGCGCCAAGACCATCTGGATCAGTGGCTCCGGCTCGACCCTCATGGCCGTGACTGACGACACCATCGTGGCAAAGTTCCTACAGGTCAAGCTGCGTGAGCAGTTCCCCAAGTGTGATACGCATATTCTGACGTGCGACACCGAGGGCGCTCAAATCGAGTACCTGTAGACATCCTCCCCATATACCTGTCCGGGACGGTCGGGATATTCCCTCAAAATCGTCCTCGCGCATGAAAGCCCCTTGTCCTGCTCCTACGGAGCGACGGACAAGGGGCCTTCGCGCTGCGGAATGATTTTGAGGGAATATCCCGACCGTCCCTGCGCCTACCTTGCTGAGGATGTCTACAGGGACCCACGCTTTGAAGGGGCGCCGGGCTGATAGTTGATTTTTATTGGCAGGGGCTCTTGCTGGTAAGGGGCACTTACTAGAGGCAGGCTTCGGCGATGCGCTTTTTGAGCTCGTCGATGCCGGCGCCGGTCTGAGAGCTTGTGATGATCACGTTCTCGGCCGGAACGTTGAGCTGCTTTTTGATGGCTGCTGCTTGGCGGGCCTGCTGGGTACGGCTGAGTTTGTCGGCCTTGGTGAGGCAGACGATAAAGTTGAACTCGTTGCCCTGCAGATAGTCGATCATGTCATGGTCGAGCTTGCTCGGGTCGTGACGAATGTCCACCAGCGAGACGACCAAGTTAAAGCTGCGCTCGGAGTCGAAAAAGTCGCCGATAAGCTCGGCCCAACGGTCGCGCTCGGCCTTAGAACGACGGGCGAAACCGTAACCCGGCAGGTCGACAAAGTGCACGTCATCGGCCTCAAAGAAGTTGATGTTACTCGTCTTGCCCGGCGTACTCGAAACCTTGACCAAGTTCTTGCGGCCAAAGAGCTTGTTCATGATGGAGGACTTGCCCACATTGGAGCGGCCCACAAAGCTCACCTCGGGACAGGTGGACTCGGGAATCTGCGAAACCTTGCCGTAGCTGGCGACGAACTTGGCAAGCTGGTAGTTAATTGAATCGGCCATGGACACTCCTTGGTCGTAGGTTTTTACAAAACGGGCGTGCTATTGCGCGGCGGCGATACTACGAACGATGTCAAGCGTGATGCCGCTCGCGGTGCGAGCGTACTCATCCAGATCGAACTCGCGCTCGCAAAACGCGTCATATGCCTCGTCACAATTATCGCTGATAGCGCGCAGCACTAGGCAATCGACACCATTCTTGGCCGCGATGTGCGCAATTGCCGCACCCTCCATCTCGACGCAATCGGCATGCGTGGCCTCAATCGCAGCGTTACGCATGGCGTCACCCGTAACAAAGCGGTCACCTGTGGCGATAGTGCCACACAGGAACTGCTTGGGGTCCTTCTCCGCAGAATTCTCATCCGCCGAGGCATCCACAAATCCATGCTCGGCAAGCACGGCGGCGGCAACATCAGCCAACGCCGGCGTCGAGACAAACTCCTCGAGCCCCGGCGCGGACTCGGCGATGAGTGCCGTATCGGTATCCAGATAGCGCAGGCACTTGCCTATAACCACGTCGTTAATATGCAGTTTAGGGTTAAGGCCACCCGCAATGCCCGAAAACACAACGGCCTGCGGGGCGTATTTGCTGATGAGATGTTGCGTTGCAGCAGCGGCGTTCACGGTCCCCATGCCTGCCGTCGTGGCGACTACTGTCAGACCCGAAAGCCCACCGTTCACAACGGTCAAGCCCGCCTCCTGCGACTCATGCACGCCACTCAGCTCTTCCTTAATCTGCGCAACCTCTTTTTCGAGTGCGCCTATGATCGCGATGGTTGCCATGCCATCCCCCAAATCCGTGCAAATTGCTATCCACGGTATGGTACCAGCATTTCGACTCAACCGTGTCAGCACCAAGCCGTTAGGCCAGTACAGCTCGGGTATCATTTAGGGGCAAAAATGACTTGCTAGCCGATGGCGTTTTTGAGCTCCGCGCGGCGCTTTTTCATGCCCGTCATGACGGCGTTGCGCAGCTCGGGCATGCGCGCGGTATCCATCTGTGGAACGCCCTCGAGCTTATAGGGAATGCCCAGTTGCTCGTACTTGACGACACCCATCGTGTGATACGGCAGCATTTCCAGGCCCACCACGTTGTGCCATGGAGCGATGAGACGACCGAGTGCCTCGCATTCCTCAACCGTATCGGTAATGCCCGGCACCACCACGTGGCGGATAACGACCTTAATCTTGCGACGCGCAAGCTCATCACCAAACGCCAGAATGCGTGCGGGATCGCACCCAGTCAGCTTTTTATGCTCGACCGGGTCGGCATGCTTAATATCGAGCAGTACCATGTCGGTCTCGTTGAGCACGGCATCGAACTTCTCGGGATGCGCGGGATCGAACGCATAGCCGCAGCTATCCAAGCAGGTGTACACACGACCATCGTGGTTATTGTGCATGGCGTGGAACAGGTCGGCCAAAAACTCAGGCTGCAGGAGCGGCTCGCCGCCGGACACCGTAATACCACCGCTGCGGTAAAACTCATGGTTGCTCTGGAACTCGTCCATCAGGTGCTCTACGGTCACCATGGTGCCGCCGTTAACCGACCAGGTATCGGGGTTGTGGCAATACGCACAGCGCATGGGGCAGCCTTGGACAAACACTACGAAGCGGATGCCGGGTCCATCGACCGTACCCATCGTTTCAATCGAATGTACGCGGCCCAGGGCAAACGCAGAGTCCTCGGGACGAGCGTCCACACCCTCAAGCGTCATTTCTGCCATTCGCGCTACCTTGCCTCTCCTTGGATGCAACCAATTAAAATGCCAGAGCCATTCTAGCCCATGCGTTTGCGTTTAAACGTCTCGGACTAGAACGGCACGTTTTAATCTATCCCCCATCACCATGGCTGGGGGCTACGTCGAGATGTCAGGCTGAAGAACGCTCGCCTGCGGCCTTTACGCCTTAAGCGTAAGCACCGCGCCGAAGGCGGTCGGGCCGCAATGGCTCGAGATGACGCCGCCGACCTGAGTCCAGGTAACATCCCTAAAGCCCAGGTCATGCGCATAGACTTCCATGTCATCGCGCAGCTCCTGGGAAAGGCCCACCGAATACGCCAGGCCAATGTGCGAGTAGTCAATCTCGCCCTTCGCAACCATGTGGTCAATAAAGGCACGGGCGCATTTGAGCATAGAGCCGCGGAACTTCTTGGTTGCCACGAACTTGCCGCCCGTCACCTCAATGCAGGGCTTAATCTTGAGCAGATGGGCGCCTAGGAACGCGACGTTGGACAAACGACCGCCTGCCTTAAGGAAGGCAAGGTCGGTAGGAACAAAGCCCAGCAGCACACGGTCCATGACGAAATTCGTAAAAGCAAAGATCTCGTCGACGGTGGCATCGGGGTGAGCCTCGATGTATTTGGCGGTCTCGACGACAACGAGCGACTGGCCTACCGAGACAAAGCGTGTGTCCATAGAGAACACGTAGTCGCGACCCTTGGCGGCGATCTTCGATGATTGATGCGAGCAGGTCGTGGCCTCGGAATACGCGAGATGCAGAATAGTCGCATCGGGCTGCTCAGCGTGAATGCGGTCGTACACGTGAGCAAAATCCGCAGGCGCGCAGCCGCTGGTCTTGGGCATCACGCCAAACTCGTTGCAGCGCGAATAAATCTCGAGCGGATCGATCGAGCCGTCCTCGACGGTCTCGTCACCAATCGTGACATGCATGGGCACGCGCACGATGCCGTAGCGCTCGCAGAGCTCCGGCGTCACATCCGACCCAGACTCAACCACGATTACGTACTTGCCCATTATTATCACGACCCATCTCGACATTGGCTTTTCAATACATGGCACGCGCCGCCGCACTGTTGCACAACGGCGTCCAAGCGCCAAAGAGACGCCGCCCCTTGCACACAACAAAGGACAGCGTCTCCCTGGAAAACTCCGTGCTTAACTGAGATTTTACACGGTTTATTAAGGAGTGTTACTTATTCCGCAAACGGTCGCTATACGCGATAAACGGTAGTTGGCCGCGACAACTGCGACACATTCCGTCCAGCAAATCCAATCGTGCTCCACGCACGGTTAATGCACGAGGCGGTAGAAATTCATCGATGCCGCACCCTCGGCGTGCAGCTCCATCGCCGGAACCGCCGGCGAATAGGTACGGCTCGTAAGTGCCGCCTCGCCGCCATTTGCAAAAAGCTCGACCATCGTAGTGTCCGAAAGCACGCGCAGGTCGCGAAGCTCGCTGAGCTCGATCGACCTCTGGTCGCGCCCATAGCCTTCGTCACCCATGTCGAGGGTAAGCATCCCGTCTGCATAGCGCACAAAGACACCCTTGCGGATTTCGAGCTCGATCACCTGGGCGCCCTCACAGGAAACCACAAGATCAAACAGGCGGCCCGGCTCCTCAACGGTTTCACCGCCTGTCGCGCAAACGCAGTCGCCGCGCATCCTCTCAATCTCGTGCACCGGCTGCTGACAGAGCTTACCATCGCGCATGCTCAGTTTTCTCGGCACCGTCAACGCGCACTGCCACCCGCGTGCCACCGTCGGGTTTTTTGCCGTCGCATCGGGGCAACCCGACCACCCGATCATCAAACGCCGACCCGCAGCATCCTCAAAAGACTGCGGTGCGTAGAAATCAAAGCCGGCATCGACCATCGGGGGCATGCCCTGCCCGGCGATCTTAAAACTCGGCGCCTCCCAATCGGCCTCGATGGGAAACCACACGCACTGGTGCGGATTGCGGTAACGCCATCCATCGGCGGACACACCCTGCGGACAGCAAACGAGAATAAGCTCACCATCGAGCTCAAACAGATCGGGGCACTCCCACATAAAGCCAAACTTCTCGCCCAACTCAATGCGCGTCGCATAGCTCCAGTCCTCTAGATTGCTCGAGGTATAGACAAGCACGCAGCCGCGGTCGTCTTTCGTACGAGCGCCCAGAACCATGTAGTAGATACCGTCGTGTTCAAGGATTTTGGGATCACGCACGTGCGTACCGATATCGTCGGGGTAATCGACCGGCCCAACAGCTATGCGCTTCTCGCCCAATTCGTCGGGGTTCTCGGCAACCACATGAATCTGGTTTTGCTCACGGCCCGTCAACACGTAGTCGTAATCATCGCGGTCAAAATGCTTGACGTTGCCGGTATAGAAGTAGTGAATCTTGCCGTCGTGTACAAAGGCAGAACCAGAATACGCTCCGCTCGAATCCAAATCGGAATCGGGGAACAGCACAGGGCCGCGATTCTCGTACGTCACAAAATCCTTTGTTGTCAGATGATTCCAAAGCACTGGACCGCCATGCGCAGCATCGAATGGATCGTATTGGTGATAGATGTGATACGTATCACCGATCTGCACCAAACCGTTGGGGTCGTTGAGCCAGCCAAGCTCAGGCTCCACATGGAACAGGAGCCTATCGGGGTCGGACGCGATGCGACCCGCCGCCTCATCCTGTCCGGCACGCCACTGCTCATAGTCCGCGCGTGTCACCTTATTTTTTTGATTAAACATCGCCGTTGACTTTCTCGTCTATGGGGAAGGACGCTCGACTCACACGAGTCGAACGCCCTTCCCCAAATGGACTTATCCTCAGATTACGCTGAACGGCTCAACTAGAAGCTGACATCAAAGCCAGCACCAGCGCCCTCTTCATCAGTGGTCGGCACGCCCTTTGCCTTGTTGTAGGCAAAGATCAAGACGATCGGCACGATAAAGGCGATGAGATTGCCAGCCACATACCACACGAGCGTCTCGGGCGTGACGATGAGCAGGCCAAGCACGCCGGTCAGACCCTGACCGATGGCGCGCACCTCAAAGAGCTTCACGAAGGCACCGCCGCAGCCTGCACCGATGCAAGCGCAGATGAACGGGATGATCGAGTAGCGCATGTTTGCAGCAAAGATTGCGGGCTCGGAGATACCGACCAGCGTCGGGATAAAGGACGACATGCAGATGTTGCGCTCTTTGGAATGCTTCTTGTGAATGAGGTACATGCCGATGGCGCCGCCGCCCTGGGCGATGATGGAAACCGACCAGATGGCCTGGATGTAGTTGAAGCCAGTCGTGGCGACGAGGTTTGCCTCGATACCCTGGATGAACTGATGCGTACCGGTAACGACGAGCGGCTGCAGGAATGCGGCAAAGACAAAGGCACCGAAGACGCCCATCCTGTTGTACAGGATATCGATTACACCGGCGAGGACGTCGCCGATCAGGTTGCCGAGCGGGCCGAACACGGTGAACAGGGCGACGTTAGCAAGAATCAGGGTAACGGTCGGGACAAAGACGAACGAGACGACCTCGGGGATGTACTTCTGGGCAATCTTTTCGACCTTGGCCATAAACCAGGCAGTCAGGATTGCAGGGAACACGCCGCCCTGGAAAGCAACCATGGGAATGGAGAGCGGACCAAAGTTCCAGTACTCAGCACCCGTCGGATCCATAACGAACGTGTTGCGGTTCATAAGGCTCGGGTGAACCATGACGATACCGACGAGGATGCCCAGAATCGGGTTACCGCCAAAACGCTTCACCGCGCTGTACATAACCAGGACAGGCAGGTAGTCAAACGTGGTGGCGATAATGGCAAAGAAGCTTGCGAGGTTCTTGAGGAACTCGCTGTGGTCGGCAAGGCTGCCCTCCATGCCAAAGAGGCCGTTGGCAACGATCAGCGACTTAAGGCCGATGATGATAGCAGCGCCGACGAAAGCGGGAATGATGGGGATAAAGATATCCGAGAATACCTTGAGGACCGAGAAGAACTTGCCCTTCTTGTCCGCCTCGGCGCCCTTGACCTCGGAAGCGCTGATCTCCTTAACGCCCGTCAGAGCCATAAACTCATCGTAAACCTTGTTGACGGTACCGGTACCGAAGATGATCATGAGCTGGCCGCTGTTGTACAGCACGCCCTTGACGCCATCGATGTTCTCGAGCTCGGCCTTGTTGTACTTGCTCGTATCCTTGAGCACCAGACGCAGACGCGTAACGCAATGCGTGGCGCCCTCGATGTTCTCCAGACCGCCGACGTTATCGACGACTTGCTGAGACACTACTTTGTAGTCCATGTTCCTCTCCATTCCCTTACGAAATCATAAAACGTTTTGATGCCATTACAGAGACGCGATCGATGCATTTGCGCACTTGAGCGTACCGTCGGTGACCGTCAGTGCCACACCCTGGCCCTGCTTATTGCAGAAGCGCGCGTTAAGCGCAACATCATCGACAAAGATGGTCGCGATATCGTCGTCAACGACCAGGCGCACATGATGAGTGCCCTCGCCCTTAAAGAACAACGGACGCTCGAGGCCCATGTTGTTGACCTGGAACCACGGATACTGGGGGGCCGCCGTAAACTCGAGCTTGCCCTCACGCAGGTTGGCGCGGAACTCATAGGCAAGACCGGACTCGGCGTCCTCGGCAAGCTTCACCGAGAAGCCGGCAGCGTCACCGGCGAGCTCGATGTCGGCATCGAGCATATAGGTGGAACCGGCATCCGCGGCGAGCACCTGCTCGACCTTGCCCGACTCGCAGGAAAGCTCAAAGGCCTCGACTGCCTTAGCCTCGCCAAAGGCGCCAAGCATGCTGTCAGGGAGCTTGGTGCCGAGCGTTCCGTCGGCACGCTGAACGATCTCGAGGGGCATAAAGGTGCCACCCCACAGGTAAGAGCTGGGATCGCCACCCTCGTCACGCGTAGGAACCCAACCAAAGAGAACGCGGCGCTCGCCATCAAATGCGGTACGCGCGGCATAGTACGCGCGGCCATCGAATGAATCGTCAGCAGGAGTGATCCAAGGACCGTTGATGGAGCGAGACATGCGGTAACGGGTCTTGTTGCCATCACTGTACTCGGAGAACACCAGATACCACCAGTCGCCCATCTTAAAGAGATCAGGCATCTCGAACATGGTGTACAGGCCCGGATTCCACCAGTCGCCCTGGAACTCCCAGGTATCCAGGTCCTTGGAGGTGAACTTGACCAGACGACCGGTCATCAGACGCTTGTCCTCGCCCACACGCGTGCCGAGGATGAGCATGTACTCTTCGTTCTCCTCATCCCAAAGCACAAAGGGATCGCGCCAGTTGCGGTCATCGTAACCCTCCTGGGGCGGAAGCAGCGTCTCGGCGATGTTCTTCTCCCACTTGACGGCGTCGTCACTCGTTGCGTGAAGAAGAACCTGCTTCATCAAGCGTGCCTTGACCTTATCGCGATTGCAACCAGTGTAGAGCGCATGGTACTTGTCGCCCACCTTAAACACCGTGCCGGCATAAACATACTGGTCGACTTCCTCGTCGCCGCCACGCTCAAGGCTCTCGCCAAAGTCTTTGTAATTGACGAAGTCCTTGGTCGTAGCGAGTGCCCAGCCAAACGGCTCTCCGAAAGGTCCGGGGTTACGCGTGTCACGCTGGTGATAGAGATAGAACGTGCCATCCTCGCCGTACGGCATGATGTCGCCTACCCAAATTCCCTCAGGCTGGTAATACACCTTGTGCATCCGAGACTTCCTTTCTCACGAGATACTAACTCGGTACAACTGCAAGATATGTCAATCGTTTTCATATGTCAAACGTTTTCACACCAATACGTCTTTTCGCAGTTCCAGTCGTCGGCAAACGGTTGACATATGCCGGCGAACGGTCATCAGAGGCGTTTGAGGAATTCTTTTGGCACGGGATGAACTACGCGGTTTTACCCTCAATGAGTTCAACGGGGAGCTTGATATTCGATTCGGGCTTTTCGCCGTTAACAAGAGCGACGATGGATTGCGCCGCGAGCTCACCGATGCGATCGATATCTTGGCGTACGGTTGTTAAGTCAGGCATAAACGTCATAGTGCGGCGGGCACCATCCGCGCCCACGACCTTAATATCATCCGGAGCGCTCAAGCCGCGCTGCTTCATCACGTTAAGACAGATAGCCGCCATCGTGTCGTCTCCCGCAAAGATGCCGTCAATATCGGGGTTCTCATCGAGGATCTTCGCAACGACCGCGCTCTTTTCGTCGTCGGACTTAACGAACTCGACCTCACGGACAAGCGCGGGCAAACCGGCCTGCTCAACAACATCGAGGTAGGCATCGGTACGCTTATTGGCAGGCATGCGCATGCGGCTATTGCTGCGCAGGCACAGGATGCGTGAACATCCGTCATCGATCAGGCGACGCGCGGCAAGTTCGCCGATGCTATAGCTGTCGCTCGCAATCTGAACAGAGGCTTCGCCAAGGTCGCAGTCGATACCAACCAGACTCAAGCCCATCTCGGCATACGCCTCGGCACCGATATTAAGCGAGTTGACGATGACGCCATCAACCATATTGCGTCGAAGCATGTCGATATAAGAGCGCTCAAGCTCGGGTCGATTGGCGCTATTGCACAGCAGCATCTTAAAACCGTTTTCGGCCAGGGTATGCTCAATGACTTGAACCACTTGGGCATGAAACGGACTGCTGACATAGGGGACGATCATACCGATAAGATTCAGGCGACCGTTGAGCATGGCACGGGCGATATCGTTGGGCGTATAGTTGATGCGCTTCATCGCGGCATGGACCTTATCGCGGGTCTCTTGGCTAATATAGCCGCGATTATTAAGCACGCGAGATACCGTAGTAGGCGAAACCCCCGCCACCGCTGCAACTTCCTTGATGCCAGGCTTAGCCGAATCCTTAGAACGAGCGCCCTCGCGAGCCATAGCACCCTCCCCCATCAACATGTCATACGTTTACATACGAACAAAGCATACCCCAACAAGAGCGGGAAGACAGTAACAGTACAAGTAAGTAAACGACTCATCCAAATAATTAGGAGAGTTCCGCCTAAAGGGTGACTCCGAAGAACCCCGCTTGGCCGTTTTTGGGTTATTTTCCAAAACATCCCGCAGGACGCAAAGAGGCCCCGCCGCACAACGCGCGCAGCGGAGCCTCTTTGCATGTCCGAGGACGTTTTGGAAAATAACCCAAAACCGGCCCCAGTAATCCTACAGGAGTTAAATCCCTTTAGAACTTGTTGTGGAAGGTACGCGCAATGACCTCGTCCTGCTGCTCCTTGGTGAGCGTGTGGAAGTTCACGGCGTAGCCGGAAACGCGGATGGTCAGCTGCGGATACTTCTCGGGGTGAGCCTGAGCGTCGAGCAGCGTCTCACGGTTGAAGACGTTGATGTTCAGGTGGTGGCCACCCTTCTCGGCGTAAGCGTCGAGCATGTGGACCAGGTTATCGGCCTGGGTCTCGGAAACTTCAGAAACCTTCATAATGTGTCTCCTTCGATTAATAGGCGCCGGCCGAAACCGGCGCACTAATCAGTAATCGTTATTGTTAGTATAGCACTAACAATAGTTACTCGCCCAGCTGATCAAGGTCGATATCGCCAAAGAACACCTGGTCCTCCTTGCCGAGCGCACTCGGGATGATGGAGAAGGTGTTGGAGATGCCGTCCTGAGCATCGCGGAACGGGAGCTTGGAAACCGAAGACAGCGAAGCGATGGCGCCGTGGCTATCGCGCTTGTGCATGGGGTTAGCACCCGGGGCGAACGGCTGGCCAGCCTTGCGGCCGTCGGGCGTGGAGCCGGTCTTCTTACCGTACACGACGTTGGAGGTAATGGTCAGAACCGAGGTCGTAGGCACGGAGTTGCGGTAGGTGTCGTTCATGCGGATGTACTCCATGAACTGGTGCACAACGTCGTGAGCGATCTGGTCGACGCGGTCGTCGTCGTTACCGTACTTGGGGAACTCGCCCTCGGTCTCGAAGTCGACGATGATGCCGTTCTCGTCACGGACGGGGTGGACCTTGGCGTACTTGATGGCGGACAGGGAGTCAGCCACGACGGAAAGGCCAGCGATGCCCGTAGCGAACCAGCGGTGCACGTGCTTGTCGTGCAGAGCCATCTGGATGCGCTCGTAGCAGTACTTGTCGTGCATGTAGTGAATGATGTTCAGCGAGTTGACGTACACGCCAGCGAGCCACTTCATCATGTCGTTGTACTTGGCCACAACGTCGTCGTAATCGAGCGTATCACCCTCGACGGCGCGATACTTGGGGCCGACCTGCTTCTTGGAGACCTCGTCAACACCGCCGTTGAGTGCGTAGAGCAGGCACTTGGCCAGGTTGGCGCGAGCGCCGAAGAACTGCATCTCCTTGCCGATGCGCATGGAGGACACGCAGCAGGCGATGCCGTAGTCGTCGCCATGATAGACGCGCATGAGGTCGTCGTTCTCGTACTGGATCGAGGAGCTGGCGACAGAAGTCTTGGCGCAGAACTTCTTGAAGTTCTCGGGCAGACGGGTCGACCACAGAACGGTCATGTTGGGCTCGGGGCTGGTGCCCATGTTCTCGAGCGTGTGCAGGTAGCGGTAGCTCATCTTGGTAACGAGCGTACGGCCGTCGACACCCATGCCGCCGATGGACTCGGTGACCCACTGCGGGTCGCCGGTGAACAGGGCCTGGTACTCAGGGGTACGGGCAAACTTGACCATGCGAAGCTTCATGATGAAGTGATCCACGAACTCCTGGATCTGCTCCTCGGTGAAGGTACCGTTGGCAAGGTCGCGCTCAGCGTAGATGTCGATGAACGTAGAGGTACGGCCGATGGACATGGCAGCGCCGTTCTGCTCCTTGACGGCAGCAAGGTAGGCGAAGTACATCCACTGGATGGCCTCCTGCGTGTTGGTAGCAGGGTTGGAAATGTCGAAACCATAGGTCTCGGCCATCATCTTGAGCTCGCCGAGGGCGCGGATCTGCTCCTGCAGCTCCTCACGATCGCGGATGTTGTCGGCGGTCATGACCGTCGGGGTGGAAGCCTTCTGGGCCTCCTTGTCCTTGATCAGGTAGTCGACGCCGTACAGGGCAACACGACGGTAGTCGCCGATGATGCGGCCGCGGCCATAGCCATCGGGCAGACCGGTGATGATGTGAGCCGAGCGGCAAGCACGCATCTCGGGAGTGTAAACATCGAAGACGCCAGCGTTGTGGGTCTTACGCTCGAAGGTGTAGCGCTCGACAACGTTCTCGTCGACCTTATAGCCGTGCTGGCTGGCAGCCTGACAAGCGATGCGGATACCACCGTTAACGTGCAGCGCGCGCTTGAGCGGCTTGTCAGTCTGGAGACCGACGATGGTCTCCTTCTCGCGGTGGGCGTTATCGATGTAGCCAGCGGGGTGGCTCACGATACCCGTGACGATCTTGGTGTCCATATCGAGGACACCACCCTGCTCGCGCTCCTTAAGCAGCAGGTCGAGAACCTCGCCCCACAGCTCCTTGGTACGCTCGGTCGGACCGACGAGGAACGACTCGTCGCCCTCGTAGGGGGTGTAGTTCTTCTGGATGAAGTCTCGGACGTCAACTTCTCCCGTCCAGATGCCTTCCTTGAAGCCTTCCCATGCCTCCTGCATTGTGTAACCACGCTCCTAGTTACGTGTAATGCGGCGCTCTCTCACACCGCTGCTTATTGAATTCTTGAATGTTCGGCTTGCACTACCGGCTTCTTCCGTTCTTCACCACACGTCGGTGCAGGGAAAAACGTTTGTCCACCTTGGAACTACAACCCAAAACCCAAGATTTCACCCGTCTGAGAAGGATAACATAGCGACCCTCTCCATCTGGGCTGTTATATGTTTCTTTTTTTATATCATAAAGGCGTTTTTTACAAACCCGCAGGAAATGCGAGCGCGAACAACTACCGTTCACCGATTTGTATGTTATTTTTCCTTGCCTTTGTACGACGTTCGCTCTAGCTGTTATGCCAGCTTTAGCAGGGTAAAGTGTCCCAAAGACCCTACAGAAACTGCAGGGCGGCCACGGGATCCCCCGTGGCCGCCCTGTGGCGTAGCTAGTTTTTAGCTTTGATTGCCGCTTGGCATTAGGCGGCTGCGGCGGCCTTGTCGGTCGTTGCCTTGCTATTGCCGTTGCCCTGGCCCTCAAAATGCTTGTAGCACCAGCTGGTGACCAGCGGGGTCAAAATAGCCGTCACGATTGCGCAGGCAGCAACCTGTGCCGTAGCCGTCGCGAGCACCGCACCGCCGTACATGGCCCCGTTGACGCTTGCCATGGCAGCAGGCGTGGCCACATTGGCTCCGGCGCAGCTCGAAATGGCCGCACCTGCGACACCCGTACCGCCCGTGAGCTTATCGACCGCGATAACGGGAATTGCAAAGACCACCGAGCAGATCACGCCGAGCAGAATACCGGGAAGACCGCCATTAATGAGCTGGCCAAAGGTCATGGTCGAGCCCATGGCAAAGAAGACGAGCACGATGATGGCGGAAAGTGCTGGTGCCATCATCTTCTTAAAGCTCGGGAAGAGGTTACCCAGAATAATGCCGACGACGATCGGCAGGATGGCGCCCACGAGCGACCAGCCAATCGGAGCCTGACCGGCGGCGCCAAGGACAATCATCGTGACCGGAGGGCCGACAACGAGCGTGGTGATGGCGACGGCGCCACGCTCGGCCTCGTTGCCCATGGTGCCCATCAGACCAGCGTACATAGCGTTGTTGGCGCCGGTGCAAGCCGCCAGCATCACCATGGCAGAGATGCCAAACAGGTTGTCGTTGAACACATAAAGGATGAGCAGCGACACGGCAACGACCACGATTTGCTTGACGGCGATGATGATGGCACCGCGGGCAGCGGCGGCAGGAGCACTCTTAAACGAAATCGTCGTACCGACGATAAGCAAAAAAGCGCCCACGAGCGGGCCTGCACCCTGCTGGGTCATGCCAAGCGTAAAGCTGCCGAGCGTTTTGAACAGGTCGGGGAACAGCGTGTTGAGCAGGCAGCCCAACAAAAGCGGCACCAAAATATTGGCGCCCGGGATGGAGGACATCTTAAAGAACGGCTCCTTTGCCGCCGGCGCCTCCACCGCAGTCGATTCACTCATATATATCTCCTTTGGATGCATGCGAATCGTAGCCGCACGCGCCTATGTCAGAAAGAAGGCGACAACCCCGAGTCGCCAGGGTCGCCGCCAAACGATCACCGCGGGGTTTTACCCGTCCAGGACGATGCCGCCGTCGCAGTCACCGATCTCGCCGTTCACGAAGCTGGCGAGGTCGGAAGCGAAGAACAGTACCATCTGCGCAGGCTCGCTGGCCTGGGCGGCGCGGCCCAGAGGAATACCGTTGATGATGCGCTGGGAGTTCTCGTCAGAGAGAATCGAGGTCATATCGGTCAACGTGAGCGACGGACACACAGCGTTGCAGCGAACGCCAAACTTGCCGCCTTCCTTGGCGACTGCCTTGGTTAGACCGTTAACACCTGCTTTGGAGCTGGCGTAGGCAGCGGTGCCGAGCAGGCCACCGCCGATCTTGCCCGCAACGGAACTCACGTTGACGATAGTGCCGGCATGGGCCGCCTTAAAGTGCGGGTACACGGCGTTCATCATAGTGAAGGTACCGTTGAGGTTAATGTCGATGGTGCGACGCCACTCGGTGTCATCGATCTCGTCGAACTTCTTGGTGCTGATGACGCCAGCGCAGTTGATCAGGATGTTGGTTTGCGGCAGGTCCGTAAAAATCTGCTCGACGGTCTCGCGCGCCTTGGGTGCATCGGCAACATCGAGCTGGTAGAACTTGTTTCCCTCGCCAAGCTCGGCCACAGCGGCCTCGCCCTTAGCAGCGTTCCTTGCGATGAGCGCGACATGTCCGCCGCCCGCGACGATGCCCTTGGCGATCTCGAGGCCAATGCCCTGAGTGCCGCCCGTGACAATCGCGGTCTTGCCCGTGAAGTCAAATGCCATGACTCCATCCCCCTTTATGTAAGGTGTCTCCTTGCGGGAAGTTGGAGCATCGCACGTGGCGATTATATGAGTCCCAGTCGTCATGGTGGTGACAACCCCTCGCCTAACCGCGTGCATAATAGTTCTTTGAAACGCTTTAGCAATTGAATGATTTTAAGTCTTAATGAGCTCTTAATATTGCCTACTGTATGAGGCCCGCGTATGGTGGTATCATCTTCCACCGAAAATAGTTTCTAGTGTTAGGGGTTTTCGGTGGAAGATACCGATTTCCATGAGCTTGGGCATCAGCTCTTTACCGAGTTTGGCAGCATGCACCAGCGCGTTTCGCGCTTTGCCGACCAGGCTCTGGGTGGCGAGATGGCCGTCATGCGCGCCCTCATGCGCGCCGGCGGCTCGCTCACGCCGAGCGAACTCGCTGATCGCGCCTGGGTCTCGAGCGCCCGCATCGCCAATATCCTGCGCGCCCTCGAGGCCAAGGGCTGGGTCGAGCGCGAGCACTCAAAGACCGACCGTCGTCGCGTACACGTCACGGTGACCGACAAAGGATTCCAGGTTATCGAAATCAAACGTCGGGAATTCGAGGACCGCACTGCGGCCTTCCTCGAGCAGCTTGGCGAAACAGATACCCAAGAGATGGTGCGCCTTCTTAGACGTGCCAACGAAATTATCGACCGCAATCAAGAAAGGAGAGATGCCGAGTGAGGATTCTCAAGCTCTTTAAAAAGCATATCCTGGCACTATTCGCAGCTATCGTACTTATCGTAATCAGCTGCAACGCCGATCTGGCACTGCCTACCTATATGAGCGACATCGTCGACGTGGGTGTGCAGCAAGGCGGCATCGCCTCGCCCGTGCCCGACACCATTCGCGCCGAATCGCTCAACGACCTCGAACTCTTTATGAGCGCCAAGGACGCCAAAGCTGTGGAGGCCGTGTTTAGCAAGGCTGACAAAAACGGCATTCGAACGTACAAGGGCACCGAGGAAGAGCGTGCCGATGGAGGCAAGATTGCCGACATTATGAGCCTGCCCGAGACTGTCGTCCTTTCGCTCAACCAGGGCATTGACGCCAGCTCCATGGGCGACATGATGGGCTCGTCCAGCGAGAAAGACAACGACGCTGCTCAGGCCATGCCCACCCCCGAGCAAATGGCAGCGATGACGCCCGAGCAGCTCGCCGAGATGCAGCAGAAGGCCGCGGCGGCGCAAAACATGCAAAAGCAGATTGATGCCGACGGCGGCAAGATCACCATGAAGAGCCTGCGTCTGGGCGTTGAAGGCGGTCTGGTAGACCAAAGTAAGCTCGTCGAGGGCGCCAACCAAATGGCGGACAAAATGGGCTCCATGTCGGGCTCCATCGTCACCCAGCGCGCCGTGAGCTATGTACAGGACGAGTACAAGGCACAGGGCATCGACCCCGCCGACGTGCAGAACGCTTATCTTAGCCGCATGGCAACCACGATGTTTGGGCTGTGCCTGGTGTCGCTCGTCGCCACCATCCTGACCGGTGCCGTGGCTTCGCGCACCGCCTGCTCCATCGCCCGCGACCTGCGCCGCGAGACCTTCAACAAGGTTATGCACTTCTCACCGGCCGAGGTGGGCAAGTTTAGCCAGGCCTCGCTCATTACCCGCTGCACCAACGACATTCAGCAGATCCAGATGGCCGCAACCCTGTTTATCCGTATGTGCCTGATGGCCCCCGTCATGGGCATCGTCGCCGTCATGCGCGTCCTGGCCAACCACACCGGCCTGGAGTGGACCATCGCCGTTGCCATCATCGCGGTCTCGGCCGTCGTCGGCGTGCTCATGGGCCTCACCATGCCCAAGTTCAAAAAGATGCAAGGCTTTGTTGACCGCGTGAACCTTACCGCCCGCGAGCTGCTCGACGGCCTTATGCCCATCCGCTCGTTCAACCGCGAGGAGCATGAGCTCAAGCGTTTTGACAAGGCTTCGCTCGACCTGATGACCACGCAGCTCTACACCAACCGCGCCATGAGCTTTATGATGCCGCTCATGATGCTCGTCATGAACTGCATCACCGTGCTTATCGTCTGGTTTGGCGCGCAGGGTGTGTCCGACGGCGTGATGCAGGTCGGCAACATGATGGCGTTTATCTCCTACACCATGCAGATCGTCATGGCGTTTATGATCCTCACCATGGTTTCGGTTATCCTGCCCCGCGCCGAGGTCGCAGCCGAGCGCGTGGAAGAGGTCACCACTTGCCCCACGAGCATCAACGACCCCGCCTCGCCCAAACTGCCCGCGGCCAGCGCGCCGCGCGGTGAGCTCGCCTTCCACGACGTGAGCTTCCAGTATCCCGATGCCCGCGCCGACGTCATCAGCGGCGTGAACTTCACCACGCACGCCGGCCAGATGCTCGGCATCATTGGCTCCACGGGCTCGGGCAAGTCCACGCTCGTGCAGCTGATTCCGCGCCTGTACGACGTCACGGGCGGCAGCATTTCGCTCGACGGCATCGATGTGCGCGACATGACCCTTTCCGAGCTGCGCCGCCGCATTGGTTACATCCCGCAGCAGGGTCGCCTGTTCTCGGGCACTGTCGAGAGCAACCTCAAGTTTGCCGGCGACATGGTGAGCGATGATGACATGCGCCAAGCCGCGCGCATCTCACAGGCCGAGGACTTTATCGCCGAGCGCGAGGGCGGCTACGACTCCCCCATCAGCCAGGGTGGCTCCAATGTCTCGGGTGGTCAGCGCCAGCGCTTGGCCATCGCCCGCGCATTGGCCAAAAAGCCCGAGGTTGTGGTGTTCGATGACTCGTTTAGTGCCCTCGACTACAAGACCGACGCGCGCCTGCGCGAAGAGCTTGCCAAAAACGTTACCGACGCCGCGCTCGTGGTCGTGGCCCAGCGCATCGCGACCATCATGCACGCCGACCAGATCATCGTGCTCGACGACGGCCACGTGGTGGGCACCGGTACGCACGAGGAGCTGCTGCGCAGCTGCCCGGCGTACCTGGAGATCGCACAGTCGCAGCTTTCCGCCGAGGAGCTGGGGCTTACCCAAGAAGAAATTGCAGCCGTCACGGAAGGAGGCGAGCGCTAATGGCAGACGAGACCAAGACTCAGATTCCCAAGCCCACCCGCCAGCGTGGTCCCATGGGCCGCATGGGCGGCATGCGTCGCGGCGAAAAGGCCAAGGACTTTAAGGGCACCATGAGGCAGCTGCTCGGCTATATCGGCCAGCACAAGATTGCCGTGTTTACCGCCGTCGCCTTTGCCGTGTGCTCGGTCATCTTTAACATTGTGGGGCCCAAGGTGCTCGGCCAGGTTACCACCAAACTGTTCGAGGGCTTGGTCGCCAAGGTCAACGGCACCGGCGATGTCGACTTTGCCTGGATCGCCAAGACGCTCGGCTTTTTGCTCTGCCTGTATCTGGCGAGCTCTGTCTGCAGCCTCATCCAGGGCTGGCTCATGACCGGCGTCACGCAAAAGATTTGCTACCGCATGCGCAAGGAGATCGCCGCCAAGATCGCCGTCGTGCCGATGAGTTACTTCAACGGCCACAGCAAGGGAGACGTACTCAGCCGCATCACCAACGACGTCGATACGCTGGGTCAGTCGCTCAACCAGAGCGTGACGCAGCTCATCACGTCGGTGACGCAGATTATCGGCGTGCTCGTCATGATGCTTTCGATCAGTCTGCCGCTTACTGGCGTCACCGTGCTCACGCTGCCGGCCGCCGCGATTATCCTGACCGTAATGATTCACTTCTCGCAGCCGTACTTCCGAGAGCAGCAGCAGGTTCTGGGCGCCGTCAACGGCATTATCGAGGAGGACTTTGCCGGCCAGAACGTCATCCAGGTGTTCGACCGCGCCGAGGCCTCAATCGAGGAGTTCGACCGTCAAAACGACCGCCTCTTTATTAGTGGCTGGCGCTCGCAGTTCCTGTCGGGCCTGATGATGCCGCTTATGAGCTTGGTGGGCAACATGGGCTACGTGGGCGTCGTCGTGGTGGGCGCGCAGCTCGCACTGACCGGCAATGCCACGCCCGGCGACATCCAGAGCTTTATCCAGTACGTTCGCAACTTTACGCAACCCGTGCAGCAGCTGGGCAACGTGAGCAACACGATGCAGTCGATGGCTGCCGCCACCGAGCGCGTCTTTGAGTTCCTGGCCGCGCCCGAGGAGGAGCAGAAGGCCGACGCGCAGATTCCCGAGAAGCGCCCCGGCCACGTGGAGTTTGACCATGTCAAGTTTGGCTACACGCCCGACAAGACCATCATCCACGACTTTAGCTGCGAGGCGCAGCCCGGCCAAACCATTGCCATCGTCGGCCCCACCGGCGCCGGCAAGACCACGCTCATTAAGCTGCTGCAGCGCTTTTACGACGTGGACGACGGTTCGCTGCGCGTCGAGGGCGTCGACGTGCGAGACTGGGACCGCGCGGCGCTGCGCGGCGAGTTTGCCATGGTGCTGCAGGACACCTGGCTGTTTAACGGTACCATCCGCGAGAACATCCGTTACGGACGCCCCGATGCGAGCGATGCCGAGGTCGAGGCCGCTGCACGTGCTGCACGCTGCGACCACTTTATCCATACGCTCGCCGGCGGCTACGACTTTATGATCAACGAGGAGGGCACCAATCTGTCGCAGGGCCAGCGCCAGCTCGTGACCATCGCCCGTGCCATTTTGGCCGACCGCCCGGCGCTGATTCTGGACGAGGCGACCTCCAACGTTGACACTCGCACCGAGGAGCTCATCCAGCGTGCCATGGATGCGCTGATGCAAGGCCGTACCAGCTTTGTTATCGCGCACCGCCTGTCCACGATCCGCAACGCCGACGTGATCTTGGTAATTCGCGACGGCGACATCGTCGAGAAGGGCACGCACGACGAGTTACTCGCCCAAGGCGGCTTCTACGCCGACCTGTACAACTCGCAGTTCGACGAGGCGGCGTAACAACCGGCGGCAAACAACCGCAATGCCCAGAAAACGGGGGCGCAGGACAACCTGCGCCCCCGTTTTTTTGCTCTGCGGCCCTCGAACCACCTCCCCTGGAACCTGATTGGCAGCCCCTTCGAGGCCCCGTGGGCAAAAAAGGGCAAATATGAGTACTGTTACTTTTTTAGTAACAGCCAAAACAGCCCCAAATGCCGTTTTCACGGCTTACACGCGTCCCTAAATTGATCAAACAGCCCTATAGCGGACTTATATGTGTTTGCGTTAATAAACATATTTTGCTGTTATGTCTATTATTTTGCGAAGGCAATATGATACTAAGATAGCAACCGTACTCATATTTGGCATTTTTTGCCCACAGGGTATTTCCTGGGGAACTGACAACAGCCTTAGGGTCCCGCGCGGCGCCGCTCCCTCCCGGCATTCGCCGACGTTTGCCCAGATAAAACCTGCCAAAATAAACCTGTCTCTTTTTGGTAGGTTTCGGGGTGACAAGGACTTGCACTTTAGCGTGCGACAGCGGATAATGCCGAGCATTCGACAATACGCTTATTGCTCTTTCTATTGATTGAGGAGACCCCTATGGCCATGGAATTCAAACGCAGGCTGCCGATCCCCATGGAGATCCGCGAGGAAATGCCGCTTTCTGCCGAGCTTACCGCCAAAAAGCAGGCATTTGACGCCGAGGTCGCCAAAGTCTTTACCGGCGAGGACGCACGTAAGGTGCTCATCATCGGCCCGTGCTCTGCCGACCGCGAGGATTCGGTGCTCGAGTATATGAACCGACTGGCCAAGACCGCCGAAGAGGTCAAGGACAAGCTCATCATCATTCCGCGCGTCTACACCAATAAGCCGCGCACCAAGGGTACCGGCTACAAGGGTCTTCTGCACAACCCCAACCCCGAGGCTCCCGACGACCTGCTCGAGGGCGTCAAGGCCATCCGCCATATGCACCTGCGCGTTATTGAGGAAACGGGTTTCTTCACCGCCGACGAGATGCTCTATCCGTCCAACTACCAATACCTCGTTGACCTGCTGAGCTATGTCGCCGTGGGCGCACGCTCGGTAGAGAACCAGGAGCACCGTCTGGTGTCGAGCGGCATTTCGGTACCCGTCGGCATGAAGAATCCCACTGCCGGCTCTACCACCGTTATGCTCAACTCAATTTACGCCGCCCAGGCGCACCAGAGCTTCATCTTCCGCAACTGGGAGGTCGAGTGCGACGGCAACCCGCTCGCACACGCCGTTATGCGTGGCTACATCGGTCTCGATGGGCGCACCTACCCCAACTACCACTACGAACACCTGGAACGCCTGGCCGAGCGCTATACCGAGCATGCCGGCTACGCCAATCCGGCAGCGGTCATCGACTGCAACCATGACAACTCGGGCAAGCGTCCGCTGGAGCAGTATCGCATTTGCAAGGAGGTGCTCGACAGCTGCCGCCGCAACGAGTCCATCTCCAAGCTAGTCAAGGGCTTTATGATCGAGTCCTACCTGGAGGACGGCAACCAGCCGGTCGACGGCGGTGTCTTTGGCAAGTCGATCACCGACCCGTGCCTGGGCTGGGAAAAGACCGACTACCTCATCCACGAGATCGCGGAGCGGGTTTAGTTACGCGGGCCGCATTTGGACAATCTGACGTTCAACTTCAAGGGCGCGACCAGAAGGTCAGCGCCCTTTCGTTTCACGTCACCTTGTCTCAAATGCGGCCCGCTCGCTGTCCGTCCTCTACCTGCGGCGTTGTCTTACTCCGGATGCGGCAGTTAGGGACGTTCCTTTTAATATGAGCAGGACATTGTCAAGAGGCAAAATCGGGCCTGGCCCCAACGATATGGGGTCAGGCCCTCTCCCTATATCAGCCCGTCCGCGGCGACCTCGGCGTGTCTTACCGACGCTCGTCTTTGCAGTTTAATATCCGCCCGCGGCGATCTCTCGCTGGGCAATCCGTTGCTACGGCTGAGGCTTCTACGTCGAACCGACAGTCTGTGCACGCGTGTGGCGCCCTGGGCGCTCGCAGAAAAGGGACCTGAGGTTCGCCTCAACGGCTTCGGATCGAACCGCTTCCGGGGTGATCGGCTTATGTGCGGGGGACCGCCCCCCTACGCCTCCTCGGCCATGAGGCCGACCGCCCACACCCAGCAGGCGAGCTCGCGCGCCGTGGCCACGTTCGCCTTGTTGCCGTGGACCCCGCGCGCGAGCAGCGCCTCCCGCCTCTCGACCAGCCTCCGCACGCCCTTGGCGGCATGCCTGCGGGCGCCCGGGTCCGGGGCCTGGCCCCTGGCGAGGTCCTTCGGCCGCCCCGAGCACGTCAGGTAGTGCCACGCGGCCTCGACCAGCGCCTTCCTCAGGTGCTTGTTGCCGGCCTTGGTGATCGAGCCCCTGCGGTCGCTTTCCCCGCTGGAGTGCTCGGAGGGCGTCAGGCCGACCCATGCGGCGAACGAGCGGGCGTTCCTGAACCTGGAGAACTCGCCGGCCTCGAACACGAGGTCGGCGGCGGTCGCGGTGTCGACGCCCTTGAGGCAGCGGAGGGAGTCGACCCTCCTCCTCCACCTGGGCTTGCGGGCCTCGCCCTCGACGAGCCTCTCGAGCCTCGCCTTCTCCTCCGCCGCCCGCCTGACCGCGTCGACGTAGTAGGCGAGCGCCTCGTTGTCGGCCCCCTCCGCGAACCTTATCGACTCGATCCAGGACCAGTGCGTCCGGGTCCAGTTGCCCTTCCTGCGGCCGGTGGGCGTCCTCTCGTCGAAGGCGAGCCCGTGCCTGAGCAGGAACTTGGAGAGCCGCTGCTTCGCGCGCGAGAGGTCGTCCCTCGCGTCCTCGAGCGCCCTGGTCAGGTCGCGGGCGGCCTCGCACTCGTCGTCGAGGACCCACACCTCGACGACGTTGCCGACCGACAGCATGCGGGCGAGGAACTCGGCGTCGTTGCGGTCGTTCTTCCTGCGCCTGTCCGCGCTGGGCTTGATCATCTTCGAGACGGCGCCGACCACGCAGTCGACCCCGAGGCCGGAGAGCCTCTTCTGCAGGTCGAACCCCGTGACCCCGGATTCGTACACGCACCTGGCCTTTGGGTCCACGGACCGCACCCACTCCGCGACTGCCCCGGCGTCGTAGCCGAAGGTCGCGCAGCGCACCTCCCCGGTCATGACGTCGAGGGAGACTGCCTTTATCGAGCGGGCGTGGACGTCGAGGCCGACGAAGGTGGTAGTATCGAGCATGGGAGCCCCTTCCATGAATGCGGCGCGGCCGCCGCGGCTGAATTAGACACTCACCATTGTCGGCCTAATCCGCGGTCTTTCATGCAGCAGGGGCTCTCAATGTTTTTATGTCCTGCTCATATCGTCTCTGCCGGCAGTTTGGGATGTTCCTTGGGGTAGTCATTGGGGACGTTCTTTAATGACTGGTCGTTTAAGAACGTCCCCAACGACTACCCAGAATGAGAGTGGATAATCTCCCGTTTTTGGCCTATACCAGCGCTAAAAGTGGGAGATTATCCACTCTCATCGAGCAAGTGTCCGAAAATCCGCCCTCATTCCTTCTTAGGACCCTCCGTCCCCGAGGATTCGAGGCTCGCCTGCCGAATGGTCGATGCGGCCGTCCTGCGTCCATGTCACACTCAGGGGTGGCCTGACCCAACTTGGAAGGAGCCCCCATGAGCCTTGACAACGTAACTCTGCGTACCGCCACGCTCGATGACCTGGCCGGCATCGCCGCCATCTACAACCAGCTGTGGTGCAACACGCTGCGCAACCGAGGCGACGTCGAAGCCGCCGATTTCTGTGCGCGCTTTAACATCGCCATGCAGCTGCAGCGCCCCCCCATCGCGCTCGTTGCCGAAGCTGAAGGCCGCATCATCGCCGCTTGCTGCATCGGTATCTTCGAAGACGGCAAACCACGCACCAATCCCACGTGGGAGCCCTGCTACAACGAGATGTTCGTCCAGGCAACCGAGATGGCAAAGACCGCCGATGCCAAGCTCGAAGGCTCGCTCTTTGGCGATAGCCGCGAGAAGGCAACAGCCGACCGCTTTGCCGCCACGGGCAACGAATATGCCCAAGGCCAGCTCAACCTGATCATCATCGTGCCCGAATGGCAGGGCAAGGGGCTCGGCCGTGCGCTCATCGACCTTGCGCGCGCCGAACTCGCCAAAGCCGGGTGCACCAAATTCTTCCTGATGAGCGACTGCAACTCCGACTGGCAGTTCTACGAGCACCTCAACATGAAGCGCATCTTGGAGGATCACAGCCAGGACACCGGCGACGGATTTATCGTCTATATGTACGGAGGCGACACGCAGGATTAACTTGCATGTCGCCTCACGGGCTTTCTACAAGACGGCCCAAACCATCAACCAAGACGAGTCAACAAGGCGCGCTCTCCTCGGCAGCAAGGGCATTCGTGCTGTAACGAGTGGTGGAGATGGCCACGCTTGCACACAACTGTCTCGGATAGATAGCGGTCGAGCAGGCGCGCCCATGTGCGTGCGTCAAGACGCTCCTCCGCCCTGCCATACAGCGATCGACGGAGTGCCTCGCCCATAGTGCCGCTAAAATCATCGAGCTCAAGAGCGTACTTTGGGACAACGTATCCGACCAACGTCCCCACAAACGGGCTGTGCCCATTACACACGCAGCTGTTTATCAATGGTGCAGGCGGATTGTCATCGTCGTCCAGGTCAAATATGTCCAAGTCCAGCTCACCAGAAGCGTATGGGTGTATTCCGCGGTTAAGCATCTTAAAGATATGGACCGCGAGTCCAAAGTCATCCGTCTGTGGCGTAAACACGGGGGCATTCGTGGACGCTGCCAAGCTCTCGAAATCGCTGATGCCGGCTATCTCCATGAGTTGAAGCACCTCGGGGGCAATATAGCCGGGAGCGGCGCACGCAGTCCTATGTGTCACATCCGAAAGCGTAAAGCTATACGAGCGCCTTGATGGTATCCATGCCCGCATGCGCCGAAGCCTCGCAACCCTTCTGCCCGTTGAGCACGCACTCGAGCAGCGTATCGTATGCGCGCTGGGCTTCGGGGGCCAGGTACGCCCTGTTAAACATGCCCTCGGGTCGCACGTTTCCCTTCGAGTCGATCATATAAGGCCCCAATCTGTTTGGTTTCCCCAGATTGTGTGCCCGCACACCCAAGCCGCACGGCCCGCCGTTCAGCTGAAACCACCACACAAAAAGTCCGCCGACCATTGAAGTCGGCGGACTTTCGCGTGCGGACAATCAAGCACTGTTCACCATGGAACTGCTATTTACAGCGCGCCTTGGGCTGCTGCTGGGTGATGCAGTGGATGTTGCCGCCGCCGTAGATAACCTCGCGAGTCATGATACCGATGACTTCACGGTCCGGATAAGCAGCCTGGATATCCTTGAGCGCCTGGGCGTCATTGGGATCGCCGAACTGCGGTACAAGCACTGCGCCGTTGATGGGCAGGAAGTTGAGGTAGCTCGGCTCGAAAGCATCCTCGGGGGTACGCGGCAGCACGCCCTCGACGGGGTCAATCGTGCTGGCCTCCTCCTCGGTCATATATACCGAGGTCGCAGGCATAATCACCTTGTGGATCTTGAGCTTGCGGCCACGGGCATCCGTCGTCTCGGAAAGCGTCTTATACGCCTCTTGGCACTCCTTGTAGAACTTATGGTTGGGATCATCGGTCCACATGCAGCAGACCTCGCCGGGCGCACTAAAGCATGCGACGTCGTCCACGTGCCCGTTGGTCTCAAACGGGTCGATGCCATCCTTGATCCAAATGACCTTCTCGATGCCCAGGTACTCGGCAAGCTTCTCCTCGATCTGCTCCTTGGTGTACTGGGGGTTGCGGTCCTCATTGAGCAGGCACATCTCGGTGGTCACCACGGTGCCCTGGCCGTCGCAGTTAAACGAGCCACCCTCGAGGATATAATCCTCGGGACGATAGCGGTTAACCTGCTCGAGCTGTGCCACCTGCAGGCCAATGGAAGCGTCCTTGTCCCACGGGAAATACAGGCCGTCAATGAAACCGCCGTAAGCATTAAAGTGGAAGTGCGAGAGTGCCACGTCCCCCTTGTCGTTGACAAGAAACGCCGGGCCGGGGTCGCGAATCCAGCTGTCGTTGTACTCCATGTGGATAACGCGCACGTTCTCAACGCCGTCGAAGATCTCACACACCGCGGGGAAGTCTTCAGTGTTGACGCCCACAGTGATGGGCTGAAAACGTGCAACGGTCTTAATAATCTCGGTAAAGACCTTTTGCGCCGGCTTGGCACCACAGCGCCACACATCCGAGCGATGCGGCCACAAAATCCAGGTGCGCTCCTGCTCTTCGTACTCGCCGGGCATGTAGAATCCGTCCTTCTTTGGCGTAGACTCGCTCTCGTAAATGGTCTTCATTTCAAGCTCCTAAATCTCGGTGCTTTTGCTTGACGAGACCATGATGCGGCCGCACCGAGATGTTCTCAATGGTCCCTCGAGCCCCTTTCAGCGACCGACGGTATACCATTCGCTGACCTAAAGTTCTATTCAGGCCGAGAACATGACATACTGGGTTCCACAATGGAAAGGATGCCCTATGCCCCCATGCAATAATCAGCAGACTATTGAGTTGGACAGTACGACCTGGACTGCTCTCAACGAGCTCGCGCTTGCAATCCACGCATCACACGGTGTCGATAAGCTGCAAAAGGAGACCCTCGAGGGAACGACAGGGCTCGTGCCCCATCGGATCGCCATGTTCGACCTGATCGAGGCAGCGGGCAGTGATGCCCCACGCTACGTCCACCCCGCAAGCAGCGGAATGGACGACCGCGCACTGAGCGACTACTACAACCGCTACGCCGCGATGGACTATACAACATGGAGCTTTGACTTACATAAGGTCGGCGTCTACCGCGACCTCGACCTCGTCGACGTCGAGCGACGCGATGCCACGCCCATCTATCGCAAATGGATGGAACCGCAGGGCGTCTACTTTGGCTGTACGGCCACGCTCGCGCACAACGACAGCCCGCTAGGAAGCATCACCCTGTTTCGTGAACGCACGGCCGGAGACTTCACCGACACCGAGCTCGCAATCCTGCTCGAAGTCGCTCGGCACGCGAGCCTCGCGCTCGCCAACCTCTATCCTCGGGGCATTAAACTCACCCAGACAGAAGACACAAACCAGCTAAATGCTTTCATTACAGAACACAATATCCAACCGCGCGAAGCCGAAGTCATGCGGCTCATGCTCGACGGCAAAACGAACAAACAGATGGCAAACGAGCTATTCATAAGCGAGTCAACCGTCAAGAAGCATGTCAACGCCATCTATCGCAAGCTCGGCGTCAGCAACCGCCTGGGCCTCATGACTGCCACGCAAAACATCCCGCGATAAAAAAGGGCGCCCTCCATGCAGAGAACGCCCTTTGATTTCGCCATTTGAATTAGTGTCGGCTCTGGCTCAAAGAGTAGACAGGTTTATTTTGGCAGGTTTTATCTGGGCAAATGTCAGCCGCCGCGAGGGAGCTGCCTTCCCTCGCGGCGGTCTTCTAGCAGAAAAACCAAGTGAGTAGGCTTTTTGCAGGAGGTCAAGCACGCCCCAAAACGCCACAGCTCTGACCTGCGGTTTTATTGAGTATTTGTTGCGATGTGCTCGGCATATCCAAATAAGTCTACTCACTTGCATCTAAGACGCACCAGATAGGCAAAAACCGCCGCAAAAAGGGGGCCGGTTCCCTTCGCGGCAGCCGTTAATACGCCGAGCTTGTTATCGTAAAAGCCAATCACGCGCCGAAACCACACTACAGTCTTTCGACTCATACGTTGAGTCCACGCGGGCCACAACATAGCGCGCATCTTTTGCAATGTCGATCTCATCGCATACAGTCTGTAGATGGCGGGCGTACTTATCGTGATACGTTCTGGATGATTTTATTTCGATAGCCTTGGGACTCCCTGAGTTTGTACAGTCGAGCAAATCGATTTCACGCTTGCTGTCGTCCCTATAGAAATACAGCTCGGGATTCTCGCCCACGTTGAGATGGCTCTTCGCCGTTTCGGAAACGATGAGGTTTTCGAAAACGGCCCCCAGATAAGGGCTCTCCAATAGTTGCTCCAGTGATCCAATTTTGAGCAAGTAGCAGAGCAGCCCCGTGTCGTAAAAATAGAGCTTGGGCGTTTTAGTTAGACGCTTCTTGGCATTTGCATAATAGGGCTGCAGCGAAAACGTCAGGTAGCTCTGCTCCAGAATGGACAACCAGCTTTTAATGGTCGATACGCTCACGCCCGTATCTCGAGAAAGCGAGGATATATTGATGAGGGCACCGACGCTCTGAGCAATTATGGACAGAAACTTATGAAACTCCGCCTTATTGCGCACATCAAGCAAGCCCACAACATCGCGCTCAACATAGGTATCGATATAGCTGGGAAAATAAACCGAGGACGGCATTCCGGCGGAACGCAGGCGAGGGTATCCCCCTTCGAGCGCGAACAAATCCACTTCCAGCTGCCCCTGCTGGCCCCTCTCCGCTTCTCGAAACGATAATGGCAGCAATTTTAAGATCCCGACTCGCCCGGCAAGAGACTGCCCGATGCTTTTCATCATCAAAAAGTTTTGCGAGCCTGTAAGGATGTATTGACCGGCGTCTCCCCGCTCATCCGAAACAACCTGGATCATTGAAAACAAATCCGGGGCGTATTGCGCCTCATCGATGATGAGTCCGCCCTTTCGGTTGCGGATAAAACTCACCGGATCCTCCAAGGCCGCGCGCCTCGTTTGAGGGTCCTCAAGCGTGACGTAGGAATAGTCGGGAAAGGCATGCCGAACCAGCGTAGACTTACCACTCTGCCTAGGCCCTGTCAACGACACAACAGGAAACCAGCCTGCCATGCGAATGAGCAACTCATGCAAATCCCTGTTAATGAACTCAGCCATATCAACGCCCCTTATTACGCTGTTACCATAATCGAATAGTTTCATTCTCCATAATCTTATAGTAGCGTTTACCATAATCTTATAGTAACCCAGTTCAAAAGCATTATTTATAGAGCCGAAATCTCAGACCCTAAATAA
>DAIMBN010000060.1:0-7999 GCA_036718335.1 Coriobacteriaceae bacterium | reverse complement strand
CGGCCCCACTTCTAAGTTGCGGTGAAATAGGGACTGTTTTTGCTGGCAAAAGGCCTAATTAATCCCTATTTCACCGCAAGTTTTGATCAGTTGTTGAGATTACTTCACCTCGACAGGCTTGGCGCTGGGATAGCGCTCCTCAAAATCTAGGCGGTACTTATTGTCATTGGTGCCCGCCACGTTGTCGCGCGACAGCGGCGCCACGATCTCATTCTTGTGGTCCTCGGGCTTGGCGTACTTTAGGCTGATCTCCCAGGCATCACAGATTGCGTCAATGCGGTGATCCAGGTCGTCGTACAGGGCGATGATGTCCTTCCAGGAGCTGTAGTTCTTGGAGCTCGTCGGGACGTCTAGGTCCTCGACGATGTCGTAATACTGCTCGATGGTGTCCTCCGTGCGCTCGGCGACGTCGGCGAGATTTTGACGGGTGGTTCGATCTTCTTCCAGATAGCTGCCGTTGAAGTTCTGCGCGCAGCCACGGACGTAGTTGTCGAGGTCTTCGAGCAAGTCGTAGTATTCGCTCAGTCGGCGGTAGAGGTTCTGCTCGGAGAGCGTTGCTTCGCCGCCATCCTCGTCGTCATCATCGTCGTACAGGCTGTTGGGATCGCCGAGAGGCTTTAGGTCATCGTCGTCGACGTCATGGTGCAGCTTAGCTACCTCGGCAGTCGTCTGCGTGGCGGCGCTGTCGAAAGGCTTGATCACAAAGAAAACGACCAGGGCGATGATGATCGCCACCAGCACAACGATAACGGCGATAAGCGGCCCGGTGCCGCTCTTTTTGGGGGCGGGGGTCTGTGGCGAAGCGGGCGCGTATGCGGGAGCCGGCTCCTGTTGGGACGAGCCGCTCGCGACGGGTATGCGCTGCGTGGTCTCGACGGCCGCGGGGCCTGCGGCGGGGTCGGGGCGATAGGCGAGGGGGTCGTCCGCCTTGGCTTGCGGCGTATCGAGGGAACCGGTCTGCTCGAAAGCGGGCTGGCTATCGCTCGCGGCTGTTTGCTCAACGGGTGCACCGCACGAGGTGCAGAACTTGGCATTATCTGCAAGAAGCTTGCCGCACGAGGCGCAATACCGAGACATTGCCACTCCTTTCGCCACATTTCAATGCAATACGACGATTATACCCAGCGTCCAAAATTCCCCATCATAAGTTGCGGTGAAATAGGGACTGTTTGGCGGTCTCAGAGCTTCAATCAGTCCCTATTTCACCGCAACTTCGGGGATGCCTCGATGGCTAGGTTGGATTTGGGACGCGCCTGCCCCTGGGGTATCATGGCTTGGTTGATATATCTGCATTTACGCGCCTTGTAGGAAGGGGCTGCGCCCATGGCTTTTGAGCCCGCTCAACATAGCTTCATTACGCTCGAGGGTGTCGATGGCGCCGGTAAATCTACGCAGGCGCGCCTGCTTGCCCGTGCGCTCGACCTTGCCGGCTACCAGGTTGTGAGCCTGCGCGAGCCGGGCGGCACCGCCATCAGCGAAAAGATCCGCGCCCTGCTGCTCGACCCCGCCAATACGGCGATGAGCGACACCTGCGAGTTGCTGCTCTACGAGGCGGCGCGCGCCCAGTTGGTGCACGAGGTCATCGCTCCCGCCCTCGCGGCCGGCAAGGTGGTTCTGTGCGACCGCTTCTACGATTCCACGACTTGCTACCAGGCGTTTGCCGACGGCCTCGATCGCCAGATAGTGCGCGATGCCAACAACCTGGCCGTCGCGGGGACGCACCCGGCGCTCACGCTCGTCTATCACATCACGCCCGAGCAGGCGGCGCTGCGCATGGCAGCCCGTGGCGCGGCAGATCGCATGGAGGCTAAGGGCATGGCCTTCCAAGAGCGTGTCTACCAGGGATTTTGCGCCATCGCCGCCGAGGAACCAAACCGCGTAAAGCTCATCGACGCGACCGCGTCCATCGAGGACGTCTTCGCGCGGACGGTCGAGCAGGTTCGCGTCTACGGCCTCGACATTTCCCAGGACGCCGTCACCGCCGCGCTTGCCCAGGAGGCCGAGTAACATGGCCCCCGCTCAGACAAGCCTGCTGGCCAAGCTTGACACCCAAGAGCGCGTGCGTGACTTTTTGACCAATGCCGTCGCCAGCGGTCGCGCATCGCACGCCTACCTGTTTTTGGGCGCGCCCGGCGCGGGCAAGCTCGACGCCGCGTGGGCGCTCGCCCAAGCCTTCCTGTGCGAGCAGGATGGCTGCGGCTCATGCGATAGCTGCGTGCGCGTCGCCCGCCATACGCACCCCGACGTGCACTATTACACGCCCGAGAGCGCCACGGGCTACCTCATCGCCCAGACGCGCGAGCTACTCGACGACGTACCCCTGGCGCCCATCCGCGCCAAGGCCAAGGTCTACATCATTGACCGTGCCGAGCAGCTGCGCGCCAACACCGCCAACGCGCTGCTCAAAACGCTCGAGGAGCCGCCCGAGGGCGTTATGTTTATCTTGCTGGGCACCTCGGCAGACGTGATGTTGCCCACCATCGTGAGCCGCTGCCAGTGCGTGCCGTTTCGGCTGGTGTCGCCCGCCGTCGCCGCGCAGGCCGTGAGCCGCGCCACCGGTCAGGACCCTGCGCGTTGCCGCATGGCCGTCGCCGTGGCGGGAAGCCCCACGCGTGGCATCGAGTTCCTCAAGAGCGCCGAGCGCCAGGACGCCCGCCGTCAGATGGTTCGCGCCATCGATTCGCTCATCGCCGCCGACGAGGCCGACGTGCTCAGCCGCGCCAAGTCGCTCATCGTCGCCGTTAAGGCGCCGCTCGCCGAGGTCAAGTCCACGCAGGAAAAGGTGCTCGAGCAAAACGCCGACTACCTGTCGCGTGGAGCATTGAAGCAGCTTGAGGACCGCAACAAGCGCGAACTCAACGCGCGCGAGCGTTCGGGTATCATGGAAGCGCTGGCGAGCGCGCGGACGCTCATGCGCGACGTGCTGCTGACGCTTCAGGACGAGGCAGCCGACGTGGTGAACGAAGACGTGCGCGACACGATCGGTCGGCTTGCCGCCGCGACCAATGTTGCGGGTGCCACCCGGGCGCTCGAGGCAGTCGCGACCGCCGAGCGCAACATCGCCAGAAACGTTACTCCCCAGCTGGCCATCGAGGTCATGCTGTTCGATATCAGGAAGGCACTGAAATGCCGTTAGTCGTACCCGTTAAGTTTACCTACGCCTCGCGCGACCTGTGGTTCGATCCGCAGGATCTGGATATTCTCGAGGCCGATTATGCCATTTGCTCCACTGAGCGCGGAACCGAGATCGGCCTGGTCACGGCCGATCCCTTTGAGGTGCCGCAAGACGAGATCGGTCAGCCGCTCAAGCCCGTGCTGCGCGTGGCGAGCGACATCGACCTGCAGCTTGCCGACGACCTGGCCATCCAAGGCGACGAGGCGATGGTCGACTTCCGCCGCCTGGTCAAGGAGCTCGACCTCGAGATGAAACCGGTGGGCGTCGAGTACCTGTTTGGCGGCGAGAAGGCCGTGTTCTACTTTGCGGCTGAGGAACGCGTCGATTTTCGCCAGCTCGTCAAGGATCTGTCCTCGACGCTGCACATCCGCGTCGACATGCGCCAGATCGGCGTGCGCGACGAGACCCGCCTGGTGGGCGGCTATGCCCAGTGCGGACAGGAGCTCTGCTGCACGCGCTTTGGCGGACAGTTTGAGCCCGTCTCGATCCGCATGGCAAAAGAGCAGGACCTGCCGCTCAACTCGTCCAAGATCAGCGGCGTTTGCGGCCGCCTGATGTGCTGTCTGCGCTATGAGTTCGAGGCGTACAAGGACTTTAAGAGCCGTGCGCCCAAAAAGAAGACGCTTATCGATACGCCGCTCGGCAAGGCGCGCATCCAGGAGTATGATACGCCGCGCGAGCAGCTGGTGCTGCGCCTAGAGAACGGCAAAGTCTTTAAGGTCAACCTGGCCGATATGACGTGCTCGGAGGGCTACAAAAAGAAGGCTGCCGAGCAGGGCTGCAACTGCCGCCCCGACTGCGTGACGCGCGACGTGCTCGAGCGCATCGAGTCGCCCGAGATGCGCCTGGCGCTCATGGAACTCGATCGCGAGAACGGCGTCGACGTGGGCGATGGCCTGTCGAGTGCCGACCGTCTGGCCGGTACGTCGATGCCCAAGCGCCGTCGCCGCGATGCCGAATCCGATGCTCGCTCCGGTCAGGGTCAGGGCGAGGGTCGTGGCCGCGGAAAGGGCCGTGGCAAGGCCGAGGCGCTCGAGGCCGAGGGGGCGGCTGATGGCCGTCGCCGCCGCAAGCGTGCGGGCTCTGCCGATGCCGGCGAGGCTGCAGCCGCGGGCAAGAACGCCTCTCGCGAGCGCGAGGTTCAGCAGCCCCAGCAGCAGAATCGCGGCGGTGGCATGAACCCCACACGTCGTCGTCGCCGTCATCTGTCGAGCGAGGAGCGCGAGGACGCCTTCCGCGCCGCAGCTGCTCGCGAGGCTGGTGCCGCTTCCAAGGGCGCCTCGGCCTCCGACGCGCCTGCCGACAAGGGCGGCAAGTCACGTGGCGAGGAGGAGCGCGCGCCGCGTCCGCGCCGTCGCCATTCCTCGGGCGCGCAGCAGAAGCCCTCAGTGCCCTCCGTGGCCGATCAGGTCTCGGATGGCGAGGTCAAGGTCACGCGCCGTCGTCCCGGAGATGGCGGGGGAGCGGCTGCCAAGGCTTCGCATGGCGCCGCTCGTGACGAGCGCGAGCCGCGCGGTGGCGAGGGCTCGGCCGACCAGGGTCAAAAGCGCCGTCGCCGTCGCCGTTCCCGCAAGCCGCGCCAGGATGGTGGCGAGGGCTCGACCCCGTCTTCGTCCGCACCACAACCGCCTGCCGGCGAATAACGCCCGCGAGCGGATTTAGCCCGCCTTGCCCCGAGCGCATCGGGGTATCATAGCGCCGAATCAACAACCCTCCCTGCGACCGAACGTAGGGAGGGTTGTGTCTTGAAGAGCCATCTGAACATATTGAGCTGTCTGCAGGGTGCCGGTGCCCTACCGTTTGCGGACGAATTGCTACCGTTTGCCGAGCGGGTGGCACGCGAGGCGCTCGAGGCATTGTCGCCAACACGATGTGCCGGCTGCGAGCGCGCCGGTGCGCTTATTTGCCAAGACTGCCTGGCCGCGCTCACGCTCATCGACCCACGTCATAGCTGTACCCGATGCGGCGCCCCGTTTGGGGATTTGCTGTGCACTGAGTGTTCGGTCGAGGGCACGTCCTTGGCAATGGCGGAGGCGCTCGACCGCTGCCTGGCGTGCGCCGTCTATGCGCATCCGCTGCCGCGCATCATTAAAGCGTACAAGGACGCGGGCGAGCGACGTCTGGCTCCGTATCTGGCGGAGCTGCTCTACGACACCGCCCTGCATGCCCAGGTCGTAGCGCCCGATCGCTATGGAGGTGTGCTGTCCGGTGCGGATGCGGTGGTGTTTGTGCCTGCGACGGCGGCAGCGTTTCGGCGGCGTGGTTTTGATCATATGGAGGCCATTGCGCGCCCATTTTGCGAGCTGTCGGGTGTTCCCCTGCTCGATGCTCTCGTCAAGTACGGGCATGGTGACCAGCGCGAACTCGGTCGTGAGGAGCGCCGCGAGCGTGCCCGAGGTATGTACGAGACGGTTGAGGACGTGCACGGCCGCCGCTTGCTGCTTATCGACGACGTTATCACCACGGGTGCGACGATGGCAGCGGCTTCGGCGGAACTCAAGCGCGCCGGCGCTGCGGTAGTCGATGGCCTTGCTATCGCACGCGTTTGGTAGGGGTGGTTCAGATGGCAATAAAGATCGGGCAGCGTGGCAAGCCTGCAAGCGAGCAGCTGGCTGCTTCCGTAATTCTGACGGGTGCCTCGGCGCTGCGCATGATGCGCGCCGAGCGCCGGCAGATGGGCTACATAAGCTGGAAGGACCTTAATCCCGATGAAGAGCGCCGTGTGCTGCGCACGTCGTCGCCCTCGACCGAGGACATCTATCTTCCCGATTTGGTGCGGATTGGGGCCGCAAGCGGCGAGGTGCAAGAGGATTTGTGCTTGCTGGTAGGGTCTGCAGCGCAGCGCCGCCGTATTCTTGGCGTGAGCTGGTCCGTATGCTCCGAGTTGCCCGCCGGCTCGATTCTAGAGGTGGAACCGGGGGTGTACAGTCTATCTCCCGAGGCCCTTTGCGTAGCCGTCGCGCGCGAGGTCGGCTGCATCCAGGCATTTGCCCTGGCCCAGGAGCTGTGCTCTAAGATTTCACTGAGTGACCGCGGGAAGTATCTGCCTCCCTACACCTCGCCTGTCGTGAACAAATTGGCAAAGGACAAAGACCAGCCGCCAGATGTCGGTTACTTTGAGGTCGAGTCCGTGCTGACACCCGATTGCCTGGTAGATTACCTCGCGGCATGCAAGGGGAATGTGGCCAAACAGCTGCTGCGCCTGTGTCCCTACCTGTCAGAAAATCTGCGCTCGCCCATGGAGTGCATCATGCTCGCTCTGTTTTCGCTTCCGTTTTCCTATGGCGGATTCGCCTGCGGTCCCTTTAAGACCGACTACAAGATCGAGTTCGATGACCGCGCGCAGGCAATCTCGGGGATGCCGCATGCAGTTTGCGATGCGTATCAGGAAGCAGCCCAGTTTGACCTGGAATACAACGGTGAGCTGGGCCATTCCTCCCGGAGGGGACGTATCCATGATGAAAAACGCAACACGGGCTTGATTACTATGGGAATCGAGGTCGCGACGGTCAACAACGAAATGCTCCGCGACATGGAAGCGATGGAAGCGCTCGCATGGCGCATCCACCAGCGTATGGGTAAGCGATATCAGAATCGCGTAGAGGCTCGTCGAAAGAGGCAAGATGCTCTGCTGAATACGCTCCGAGCGTGCTTTGGGCTCAAGCCAGCGTAAAACTATGGCTTTATAGGGGGTCTGTTTATATGCTCTGTGCAAAAAACGGCAAATATGAGTACTGTTACTAGATTAGTGACAGCAAAAACAAAGAAACTTGGGCCGAAAATCTGGATTCAGCGAAGATATAATAAACGAATGTGGAATATCTTGGCGCCAAGCAGGCTGTGCGGAACTCAAAAAGGGCTCGTGAGGCGGTAATACGCTGCTACTAAATTGGTAACAGTACTCATATTTGCCGTTTTTTGCACACGGCACCCTGAGACGGGTGCCCCGGAGCTCCCCGTGGGGGAGCTCCGGGCTTCATGGGGGCACGAATAGCCCGCTCCGACCTGCGAAATCTGTACTCGCGATGCGAATGACGCCCCTAACCTTAAACTTTAGCTTGAACTTAGCTATAATGCGCTTCGTTCCTACCAGGCTGTGGTTGCGGACGGACGAAATGCCCGTCCTAGTCCAAGACAGACGCGGTCAAAGGGATCCACGTAAGCGACCGCGTGCGCGCGGCGCGATCATGGCGCGTCCTAGATGTAAGCCGCACCGTCCGTTCTACTTTCTTTGGGGCAATACCGCCTCGCGGGCGAGCGGGCCAGTCGTGAAGGTGGCTACGGCCTCCCGAGCAAACACCCCGGTGCGCAAGTGTGGGGTCAAATACCAGGTCAGCTGGTGGGAACACCCGTTATTCCGCGCAACGCACGGATTGTATACGACACAGAAGGCAGGGTAGTGGACATGGTGAGGGGCAGCTTGATGCACGCGGCTCGGTTAAGCGCTGGGACCGCGGCGGTCATTGCCGTATTGGGCTTGAGCGGATGCGCGTTCAATCCGCTGTCCACGTTCACGACACCCACGATTGACCAGATCGAGCGCGAGACCGTTACCCCTACGGTGCCGGACGATGCCCTGGTCACTCCCGGTACCCTGACGGTTGCCCTCGATACCTCCGATGCCCCGCAGGCCATGCAGGGCGCCGACGGCGAGCTCACGGGGTATGCGGTTGACGCCGCCCGCGCCCTCGCAAGCCGCATGGGCCTTAAGGTCTCCTTTGTCGATGCGTCTTCGGCAGGTTCCGCGCTCGGCGACAAAAAGGCCGATATCTAATATGAGAAAGCCATTGTCAATAGGCATGTTCGTTCGAGCCCGGTTTGAAA
>DAIMBN010000059.1:0-8078 GCA_036718335.1 Coriobacteriaceae bacterium | reverse complement strand
CCGCGTTTTATAATGCTTGCGTTGCAACCTAAAAGAGGAACGTATGGCTCATAACGACAAACCCGAAAGCGCAAACGAAGCGCAGGATCATCCCCAGTCGCTCGACGATGGCGGCTTTTTCTCCCTGAACGACGTCATCATGGCAGGCAGGCATCAGCTCACCCGCTCCGAGCATCTCTTGGCTGCCGACACGCGCCGCAACGTCCGCAACCTACTCGCGAGCGCCAAGTTGCTCGTGCTCGTCGTCATCGTCTCGCTCGCCATGGGCGTTGCCGCTTGGGCGTTTTTGGCCTCGTTGAATATCGCGACCGACTATCGCGAGCACCATGCGTGGATTTACGCGCTGCTTCCCGTTGTGGGCGTTACCACCGCATGGGTGTACAAAAACCACGGTCTTGCCGCCAAGCGCGGCAACAACCTGGTCATCGACTCCGCTCTGGGCACCCGCCTCATCCACATGCGCATGGCCGTCCTCACCTTCGTCTGCTCCACGCTCACGCATCTCACGGGCGGGTCGGCCGGTCGCGAGGGAGCCGCGGTGCAGATTGGCGGCACCATCGCCAGCAACATCTCGAGCCTCGCCCACCTCAAAAAGCATGACCACCACGACCTCATGCTCGCCGGCATCTCGTCGGCCTTTGGCGCCGTATTCGGTTCGCCCCTTGCCGGCGCGTTCTTTGGTATGGAGATGTGCTTTATCGGCAAAATCGACTACACCGCAGGCATCTACTGCCTCGTCGCCTCGTTTACCGGCTACTTTACATCACTTGCCCTGGGTACCGAGTACGAAGCGAATGTCATCGCCAGCGTTCCCGCTATGACGCCCAAAACGGTCGTCATCGTTGTTATCAGCGCAATTATCTTCGGTCTGACGGCACGCCTCTTTGCCTGGTCGGTTCGAACCGTCAAGAGCCTCTACGGTCGCTTTATCACCAATTACCTCGTTCGCGCACTCATCGGCGCACTCGTGGTTTTGGCCGCCTATGCCCTCCTCGACGCCTGGAACTACGCCGGCCTTTCCACGTGGCTTTCCGGCGCCGGATTTGCCGGCAACACCACCCTGGCGGACGCAGCCATCAAGTTGGTCGTCACAGCGCTTACCCTGGGCGCGGGCTTCCAAGGCGGCGAGGTCACGCCCCTGTTTGGCATCGGTGCGGCGCTCGGCGGCTGGATAGGTTGCCTCGTCGGAATCGATCCCAGCTTTCTGGCAGCGCTGGGCATGCTCGGCGTGTTCTGCGCCGGCCTTAACGTGCCTATCACCACCTGTATGATGGCCATCGACCTGTTCCACGGCACGGCTGCCGGGTTCTTTGTCATCGTGGCCTTTATCAGCTACCTAACCGCCGGACACCGCGGCGTGTACCCCGCCCAGCGCATTATCTCGCCCAAGCGCCGTTCGCTTATTGTAGATGAGGGCGGTACGGTAGCGGATGCTATCGAGCGCCACAACGACCTGATAGAGTAGACGTAAGTATTCGACGTGCAGCCACAATCGGGGGCAATTCGACCTGAGCGCGACCGCACCGTCACGTCATACGCCGGGAGTCGCCCCATGCACGCAACTGATTTTGGCCTCACGCTCATCATCGCCAACCCAGCCGCCCAGTTGGGTGCGGCGCGCGAAGTTGCCGAGCGCCTGCAACGCTTTATGGACATGACTGCACGCGCATCCCAGTTTGACCTGGTGCTAACCGAGCGCATGGGACACGCCAAGGAGCTTGCCGCACAGGCTCAGGGCTATCGCACCGTTATCGCCCTTGGCGGCGACGGCGTGATTCACGAGGTCGTCAACGGGCTTATGACGCAGGATGAGGCGGTCCGCCCCGCTCTCGCCATCCTACCCGTGGGCTCCGGCAACGATTTTGCCCAAACACTCGGCATCGACGATTTCTCCGGTAAGGATTTTGGCGCGCTGCTCTCCTGCGAGCTGCAGCGTCAGGACATCGGGCGCATTCGCTCATGGAACCCCGCAAGCGGTAGCGGCGAGGCTTCCGTTGAGTACTACGACCAGACGCTTTCGATCGGCATCGATGCCGCCATCGGCCTGGGCACCACCGAGCTGCGCAAAAAGACGGGTCTCGCCGGCACTCCGCTCTACACTCTCTCGGGACTTGAGCAGTTTGGCCTACGCTATCGCAATTACCCCATGACAGCCAGCTTTGACGACGCGCCCGCCGAGCGCGTGAGGGCGATCATCATGGCGATTCAGCTGGGCCCCACGTATGGCTCGGGCTATCGTATCTGCCCCGATGCCGACCCCTGCGACGGCATGCTCGACGTCTGCTACGCCTGCGGCCCCGTCCCTCGCGCGGTTGCCCTGCCTATGTTTCTTTCGGCCAAAGATGGCCACCATACCAAGCTGCCACCGGTTCGTATGCGCCGCTGTCGCCATGCCGAGCTTACCTTTGAGGAGCCCGACTACCCCATTCAGGCCGACGGCGAGCCCGTTGTCGCCTCGCGCATCGAGGTCGACATCCTCGCCGGCGCCCTCGAGGTCTGGCACCCCACCCGCTAACCCCACCTAAGTTGCGGTGAAATAGGGACTGTTTATGTAGCTAAAGCCGCAAAACAGTCCCTATTTCACCGCAACTTATTGATAAGATCATTCCTCCCCGCCCGGCTTGCGACGGTTGGCCTTTTTAATGGCGTTGAAGTGCTTGTCATTGAGCCTGCGCTGGCGAGAGCGCTGAGGCACCTTGGTCTTTACGCGTCGGCGCGGCGGACGGCCACGACGCTCAAGCTCTGCACGCAGCTTACGCAGACAGCAGATACGGTTCTGGAACTGGCTGCGGCTCTCGCGCGCCGTCACGGTAATTCCCGAAGGGATATGTTTCATGCGCACCGCCGAATCCGTCGTGTTGACGCCTTGTCCGCCCGGACCAGTCGCGCGAAACACCTGCACCTCGCAATCGCGCGCCAACTCCTCGGCCGACATCTCGGCATAGCGCGCATACTCGCGCCATCCCATCTTGTTCTCGTCCATATCAACACCTCCCCTCATACAAAAAATGTGACAAAGGGAAAGCCCTTTGTCACATCGCATACCAATCGCTTGTGTTGCGCGCTTAGGCGAAGGTGATCTCGCCGGTCTCGCAGTCCATATCGGCAATACGGGCCAGGCTCTCGACGCGGAAGCCGCGCTCGCGGAGCTTATCGCCGCCGCCCTGGAAGCCCTTCTCCACTGCAATGCCAATACCGGACACCTCGGCACCCGCAGCCTCGCAGATCTTGATAAGGCCCTCGAGCGCGCAGCCATTGGCCAAGAAGTCGTCGATGATCAGGACCTTGTCGCCCTCAGACAGGAAGCGCTTGCCAACGATGACCGGGTACTCCTTCTGCTTGGTAAAGGAGTAGATGGTCGTGGCATACTGCTCGCCGTCTAGGTTGATGGACTGTGCCTTCTTGGCAAAGACCACCGGCACGCCGCCAAAATGCTGGGCTGCAATGCAAGCCATGCCAATGCCCGAAGCCTCAATCGTCAGAATCTTGTTGATCTCGACACCCTCGAACAGACGGGCCCACTCGGCACCCATGTGGTCAAATAACTCAACGTCGCACTGGTGGTTGAGGAAGGCATCAACCTTAAGGACGTTACCGGCCTTTACGATGCCGTCATGGCGAATACGATCCTCAAGCTCCTGCATGGCGCAACCCCTTCTCGCGGCAACGATACCGCGCGATTAATAAACGTTGTTCGATAGTCTACCACGGACCGACCCCCGCCCGTCCCACAAGCCGCATCGCACTATAAAGCCGCAAGACCAGTAGATGGGCCGATTCGTGGCAAGCCTGCCTCCACAAGCTAATGGCGGGCGCGCATCCTCACCAAACGCACCATGGCGAGCGCAAAGCCCACGGCTGCCACGGCCATCAACACATAGAACACCGAACGAAAACCAAACAGGAACACATCCGGACGGCCTGCAACAAAACTGGTCACGGCCTCACTCATCGCCACGCTCATCTGCCCATATAGGATATGCGATGCCGCCGTAATGCCAACTGCCATACCCGCGTAGCGCGCCAAACTGCCCAAGCTGCCCGCAAAGCCGAGTGCTTCGCGCGGAGACGAGCCCATATACAGCGAGTTATTGGGGCTCTGGAAAATCGACGTACCGCACGACATAAACGCGACGCAGCACACGATCACAGGGATAGAAGAGTGCTCGTCGAGCGTGCTTACCGCAAAAAGACCGCATACGTACACGCCCAGGCCGACTGCCGTGGGGCCCTCGCAGCCAACACGGTCCGAAACCGTACCCGAAAGCGGGCCGATAAAGGCATTCACCATCGGCAGCGCCAAAAAGAGTAGTCCAGAGATGTCAGAACCAAAGCCGTGGGCGTCCTGAAAATAGAACGGCAGAATAAACTCGGATGCGCCAATGCCAACGAACACGATGAGCATGCAGACAAGGTTGATGGTGAAGGCCGAATTTGCAAAACAGCGGCGAGCAGCCTCGGCAAGGGGCATGGGGCGTTCGCCAGCCTCTGGCCTAACATGCGGCAGCGTGTAGAGCCCCACGATAAACGAGATGACGCCGATGGGCAGGTTGATGAGGAAGATGCTCTCCCAGGGAAAGCTTGTCACCAGCATGCCGCCGAGCACGGGGCCACACATCATGCCGAGGGCCACAAAGGTCGCGAGAATACCCATGGCACGACCTCGTTCGCGCGCCGGAAACGATTCGGTGATGATACCCATGTTGTTAGCCATGGCCGCTGCGCAACCGATGCCCTGAACAATGCGTGCCAGGATAAGAACCTCGAGCGAGGCCGAAAGGCCGCACAGCAGCGAACCGACCGAAAAGACGATGACGCCCAGCTGGAACACATTCACCTTGCCGCGCACATCACCCAGACGGCCAAACGGCAACATAGCCACGCATGTCGCAAGCAGATACACCGAACTCACCAGCTGGATGCGGTCGAGGCCCACGCCCAGCTCCTTTTGCATCACGGGCAGCGCCACGGTCACGACGGTCGAATCCAGACACACCATAAACGTCATGATGAGCACGGTAAACAGAATCGCCCATTTGTTCTTGCCATGGGTGTCGCCCTCTAGAGCAATGTGCTCGCGGCGCAGCTGCTCTGCAGTTTTCTCCATATCCATCCTTTCGAGTGGCCCAACGCAAAAAAACGGGGCCCCAATCGCCTGCAAACAGCCGCGATTGGGGTCCCGCCTACGGAATCGGAACGAAAGGTCGCCGAAGCTTTCTGCCAGCATCGGCACCTTGTAAGGAGCTAGCCTAGCACTGCTCGAGCGCCTGCTCAAGGTCAGCAATCAAGTCGGCCGTGTCCTCGAGGCCGCACGACAGGCGTACCATGTCGGCGGAAATGCCACAGGCGATGAGCTCTTCATCGTTCATCTGGCGATGCGTGGCGTTGGCAGGATGCAGGCAGCAAGTGCGGGCGTCGGCCACGTGCGTGGCGATCTGGGCGAGCTTGAGGCTCTTCATAAAGGTCTCGGCCGCCGCGCGACCACCGTTAAAGCCAAAGCTCACAACGCCGCAGGTACCGTTGGGCATGTACTTCTGAGCCAGGTCATAGTACTTGTCGCCCTCCAGGCCCGGATAGCTCACGAAGCGCACCTTGGGATGACTCTGCAGGAACTTGGCAACGGCCAGGCCGTTCTCGCAATGACGCGGCATGCGCACATGCAGGCTCTCGAGCGAGCTGTTCAAGAAAAACGCCGCCTGCGGGTTCTGCATAGGACCAAGATCGCGCATGAGCTGCGCGGTAGCCTTGGTAATGAAGGCGCCCTCGCGACCGAACCTCTCGGCATAGGTCACGCCGTGGTAGCTCTCGTCGGGCGTGGTGAGACCCGGGAACTTGTCCGCATGGGCCATCCAGTCAAACTGGCCATGGTCAACGATCACGCCGCCCAGATAGGCAGCATGTCCATCCATGTACTTGGTAGTGGAGTGCGTAACGATGTCGGCGCCCCATTCAAAGGGACGGCACATCACGGGCGTCGGGAAGGTGTTATCGACCATCAGCGGCACGCCGTGGTCATGCGCAGCCTTGGCAAAGCGCTCAATATCGAGCACGGCAAGGGCGGGATTGGCGATCGTCTCGCCAAAGACGAGCTTGGTATTGGGCTCAAAGGCTGCCTCGAGCTCTTCATCAGTGCAGTCGGGGGCAACGAACGTGCAGGTCAGCCCCATACGGCCCATGGTGTGGGCGAGCAAGTTGTACGTGCCGCCATAGATGGCAGAGCTCGCGACCACGTGATCGCCGGCACCGGCCACGTTAAAGATCGCGAGGAAGTTCGCAGCCATGCCCGAGCTCGTGAGCATCGCGGCAGTGCCGCCCTCCATCTCGCAGATCTTGGCGGCAACCAGATCGCACGTGGGGTTCTGCAGACGGCTGTAGAAATAGCCCGACTCCTCCAGGTCAAACAGCTTGCCCATGTGCTCGGACGTGTCGTACTTCCACGTGGTGGACTGGTAGATGGGCACCTGGCGCGGCTCGGCATCTCCCGGGTGATAGCCGCCCTGAACACATGTAGTACCGATGGTCTGCTCGCTCATATCTAGCTCCCTTGCCTGGGTTACGTTTTATTCGGTTCACGATACCGCTACCCCGCACCCCTCTCAACCCATCCCCAAGGTGGGTTATGAGACAAATTGATCCGGGGCATTTATCTCAAGCCTTGGACATTTGCTCGATAGATAAAAATGAGGCATACATGAAGCTCTCGATGATTACATGCACCGGCACGGGTACCATAGGCGGGTACACCGTGACCAAGGAGACAACGATGAAGCAAATCGATACGGCCCAGCTCGACATCACCGCCTGTCAGGCTCAGGCTGCCGAATACCACGCCCGTGGCTTTAACTGTGCACAGGCCGTCGCCTGTACGCTCGCGCCTGCCGTCGGGCTCGACCCCCAGGTCGCCTTTACCCTCACCGAGGGCTTTGGCGCCGGCATGGGCGGCATGACCGAGACCTGCGGCGCCATCTCGGGCGCCGTGGCCATCATGGGCTTCGTGATGAGCGACGGCATGGAAAACCCCAAGACCAAGGGCCAGACCTACAAGCTGTCGCGCGAGATTGCCAAGCGTTTTGGCGAGAAGAACACGACGACTGTCTGCGGCACGCTCAAGGGCATCGGATCGGACAAGGGTCCGCTCCGCAGCTGCCCCGGCTGCATCGACGATGCCGTCGAGATCGCCTGCGATGTGCTAAAGCAGCTCGCCGAGTAAACGGCGGCAACAGAAAAACGACGGCCGGCGCACTTGGGATTCATCCAAAAGCACGCCGGCCGTCGCCGTTAGAACTCGGCAAATTCAGGAGCGCCGACCTCAATCTCCTCGCGCCCCGCCATAAGCTCGCGCATCTTAGCGCAAAACGGCTCCTGCTCCCCCGCTTTAAACACCAAATGAAGTGTCACGGCATCCGCGTAATCGGTATCCGAAACCTTGGCACCCGAATCCTGCGCCAAACGAAGCACCTGCTCATACTGCGGATAGGCCACATGCACGTCAACAGGCACGACGCTCGTCATCTCGACGATCTGCCCGGCCTCCTGAGCAGCGGCCACCGCCGTCTGCGTCGCCGCGGTATAGGCGCGTACCAAGCCACCAGGCCCCAACAACGTGCCACCAAAATAGCGCGTCACTACGCAGCAAACATTTTTGAGTCCCGCACCGCGCAACACCTCGAGCGTCGGCATACCGCTCGTGCGGCTCGGCTCACCGTCATCGCTCTGGCGCTCGCGTCCATCGACCAAAATCCACGCGGGTACATTATGTCGAGCGTCGTAATGACGCTTGCGAACCATCTCGATGAAGGCATTCGCCTCATCCTCGGACTCAATATGGACCAGCTGGGCAATAAACCGGCTCTTGCGGTCCACAAACTCGCCCGAAGCCTCAATATTCGACTGCAGAGTAAAATAGCTGTCCAACAAAGCCCCTCAACAGAATAAAGCACAGCAATAAACAGCCTCAATAATACGGCAAAGGCCGTACCGATAACCCCAGTAAATAGAACGGCAACGTCAATGACCAGGCAAAGACAGACACTATGACCCAATCCGAGGGCACTAAAAAGATAGGAGCCCCCGCTCGT
>DAIMBN010000058.1:0-8139 GCA_036718335.1 Coriobacteriaceae bacterium | reverse complement strand
TCAAGAACATGATCACCGGTGCTGCCCAGATGGACGGCGCTATCCTGGTCATCGCTGCTACCGACGGCCCCATGGCTCAGACCCGCGAGCACATCCTGCTCGCCCGTCAGGTCGGCGTTCCCTACATCGTCGTCTTCCTGAACAAGTGCGACATGGTCGACGATGACGAGCTCATCGACCTCGTCGAGATGGAGACCCGTGAGCTCCTCTCCGAGTACGATTTCCCCGGCGACGACATCCCCGTCATCCGTGGTTCCGCTCTGGGCGCTCTCGAGGGCGACGCCAAGTGGATGGACGCTATCCGCGAGCTCATGAATGCCGTCGACGAGTACATCCCGACGCCTGCTCGTAACAACGACCTCCCGTTCCTGATGGCCGTTGAGGACGTTATGACCATCTCCGGCCGTGGCACCGTTGCTACCGGCCGTGTCGAGCGCGGTGAGCTCAAGCTCAACGAGCCCGTCGAGATCGTCGGCATCAAGGATACCCAGAACACCGTCGTTACCGGTATCGAGATGTTCCGTAAGTCCATGGACTTCTGCGAGGCTGGCGACAACGTCGGTCTGCTGCTCCGCGGCATCAAGCGTGAGGATATCGAGCGCGGCCAGGTTCTCTGCAAGCCCGGTTCGGTTACCCCGCACACCAAGTTCACCGGCGAGATCTACGTTCTGACCAAGGAGGAGGGCGGCCGTCACACCCCGTTCTTCGATGGTTATCGTCCTCAGTTCTACTTCCGTACCACCGACGTTACCGGTACGGTCAAGCTCCCCGAGGGCACCGAGATGGCTATGCCTGGTGACCACATCACCATCGAGGGCGACCTCATCCACCCGATCGCCATGGAGGAGGGCCTGCGCTTCGCTATCCGCGAGGGTGGCCACACCGTCGGTTCGGGCATCGTCTCCACGATCATTGAGTAAATTAGCTCTTTGATATAGCTGACTTAGAGAACCCGGCACTTATATGGGTGCCGGGTTCTTTTCTGCAATGGATATTGAGCCGTTGCTGGTGTCGAGAGGATCGATATTGGTCCTGGATGCACCGTCGATTAGCTCTCGATGGCTTCATTGATGTGTTCCAAATATGAATGGATCCACCGAGAACCAATTGACTCGAGGTTTTCATTGACAGCACTTACGTGGAGCTGATAAAGTAACAACTCGTGCCCGTACGGGGCGGAAATGAAAGGTTCAGGATACATGCGTACTCTAGTTACTCTTGCGTGCACTGAGTGCAAGCGCCGCAACTATACGACCACCAAGAACAAGTCGACCATGCCTGATCGTATGGAGATCAAGAAGTATTGCCCCTGGTGCCGTCATCACACGCTGCACAAAGAGACTCGCTAGTCTCTAGTCACATACGCCAGTAGTTCAATTGGTAGAGCATCGGTCTCCAAAACCGAGTGTTGAGGGTTCGAGTCCTTCCTGGCGTGCCAGTCATTATTCCGTAAGCTCCCACTTGGGGGCTTACGGTTTACTCATGTATAAGCGCATTGCGCGGAGGTAACCCAAATGGCCAACAAGAAGAACAAGAAGAAGGCTCAGCAGCCGGCACCTGCCAACAAAGCTGCCGCCAACTCCAAGGTTGAGGCCAAGAAGGCCGTTGCCAAGAAGAACGAGAAGGCTGCGAAGTCCAAGAAGAACGAGAAGCCTGGTTTCTTCGCCCGCACCAAGAAGTATTTCGCTTCGGTCAAGTCCGAGATGAAGCGTGTCACGTGGCCCGATAAGAAGGAGCTCGTGAACTACTCGGTTGTCGTTTGCGCTTCTCTGATCGTCGTCGGCGTCGTCATCGCTCTGCTCGATGCTGGCTTTGGCGAGGCTCTTGCTCTGTTCTCTGGATTGAGGGGCTAAACCATGTCTAAGCGTTGGTACGTCGTTCACACTTACTCTGGATACGAGAACCGCGTTAAGTCCGATCTCGAGCATCGCATCGAGACTATGGGCATGCAGGACCGTATCTTTGATATCGAGATTCCTATGGAGCGCGTCACCGAGATTAAAGAGGGTGGCAAGCGTGAGACCAAGGATTCCAAGATCTTCCCGGGTTATGTCCTGGTCCGCATGGAGATGGATGACGATGCTTGGACGTGTGTTCGTAACACGCCTGGCGTCACCGGTTTCCTAGGCGGCAACGGCAAGCCCGCTCCGCTTTCCCGCGACGAGTACAACAAGATGACTCGTCGTCCCGGTAAGGGCGATTCGCCCAAGCGCACCTCGGTTGATATTGAGGTCGGCACGTCCGTCCGCGTCACCGATGGCCCGCTTACCGACTTTGATGGCAAGGTCTCCGAGGTTAACACCGAGGCTGGCAAGCTCAAGGTCACGCTGATGATCTTTGGCCGCGAGACGCCGGTCGAGCTCGACTTTAACCAGGTCGCTGTCATCGCTTAAGTTTTCGTCCGTTCGCGCGAGCGTGCTTCTTCTGTGACTGCTCATCTCAGGAGTGCTTCTAACACGTGCGTGCTTACGATATAGCAAGTACTTCACACTCGTGATTCGAAAGGAATGACCATGGCTGAGAAGAAGGTTGCCAACGTCATTAAGCTCCAGATTCCTGCTGGTGCAGCTAACCCCGCTCCTCCCGTCGGCCCCGCCCTGGGCGCTGCTGGCGTGAACATCATGCAGTTCTGCCAGGCCTTTAACGCCGAGACGCAGGACAAGAAGGGCGACATCATCCCCGTTGAGATCTCTGTCTACGAGGATAAGTCCTTCTCCTTCATCACCAAGACCCCGCCGGCGGCTCACCTCATCAAGAAGGAGCTGAACCTCAAGTCTGGTTCCGCTAAGCCCCAGGCCGACAAGGTTGGTCAGCTCTCCCAGGAGCAGCTCACCAAGATCGCCGAGATCAAGATGCCGGACCTCAATGCCAACGACATTGACGCCGCCAAGAAGATCATCGCCGGTACCGCCCGTTCCATGGGCGTCACCATCGCTGAGTAGCGATTTCTTATGGTAACGACGGGTGCTCCGACCGGGGCGCCCGTTAAATGTGTGCAATAGGGCACACGATACGATGTGGGAGGGCTCACGCCCGTTTAACCACAGGAGGTAATGCACATGGCTAAGCATGGTAAGAGCTATAACGCCGCTGCTGAGAAGATCGACCGCGCCACGCTCTACACCCCCCTTCAGGCTGCCAAGCTCATCAAGGAGCTCGACACCGCCAAGTTCGACGAGACCGTCGAGGCCCACTTCCGTCTGGGCATCGATACTCGTAAGGCTGACCAGAACATCCGTGGTTCCATCTCCCTGCCCCACGGCACCGGCAAGACCGTTCGTGTTGCCGTCTTCGCCGAGGGCGAGAAGGCCCGCGAGGCCGAGGCTGCCGGCGCCGACATCATCGGTTCCGACGAGCTCGTCGCCCAGATCCAGAAGGGCGAGATCAACTTCGACGCCGCTATCGCTACGCCGAACATGATGGCCAAGGTTGGCCGCATCGGTAAGATCCTTGGTCCCCGTGGCCTTATGCCGAACCCTAAGCTCGGTACCGTGACCATGGACGTCGCCAAGATGGTCTCCGAGCTCAAGGCCGGCCGCGTTGAGTATCGTGCCGACCGCTACGGCATCTGCCACGTGCCCCTGGGCAAGAAGTCCTTCTCTGAGCAGCAGCTCGTCGAGAACTACGCTGCCCTGTACACCGAGATCCTGCGCGTCAAGCCCTCTTCTGCTAAGGGCAAGTACGTCAAGTCCATCTCCGTGTCTTCCACCATGGGCCCTGGCGTCAAGGTCGATCCCGCTGTCCAGCGTGACTTCCTGGCTGAGTAACTGCTAGTTACTGCCTGAGCAAAGCAAGCATTGCTAAAGAAACCCGGTTCTGCCTTGTGCAGGACCGGGTTTCTTGCTATCTCGGGTCAAAACCACCACAAAGGGGACAGGCACCTTTGTGGTGGTTTTGGCACTTTGGCGTCAATGTTATGGCATCGCAGCGAGCCGGTTCCAAGTGCCCCAGGTCGCCCCGAAAGAGGAGCGACGCGTACTTTGGTACGCGAGCGACGGTTTGAAGGGCGAGATGGGGTGCTTGGGGCCGGCGCAGCGTCAAGCCTTAAAGGTGGTTACCAGGGCGTTCTTGCGGTAGAGGACTCAATGGCCTCGTGGCGCTTGAGCTCGCGGCGCATGGTTTGCGAATTGAGCCAGGCTGCCTGCCAGCCACGGATGGGGTAGCGCGTCTGGTCGAGCTCAAACTGCGTATAGCCGCAGGCGTTGATGATCGTCGTTCCACACACATGCTGCCGCTCGCGCTGAAAATCGTAACCGTAGCTTTGGTGTACATGCCCATGCACCATGTAGTCGGCCCCCCAGGACTCAAGCGCCGTGTTAAAGCACTCAAACCCTCGATGCGGCAGATCGTCCAGATCACCCATACCGGCGGCGGGTGCATGGGTAAGCAGAATGTCGCACCCGCCGACCATCCTAACCTTACGCGACAGCTTACGTATGCGCTTGGACATCTCGCGTTCGGTATACATGTTGGCGCCGTCGCGATAACGCATGGACCCGCCAAGGCCCGCAATGCGAATCCCTCGGTACGTGTACACGCTGTCTTCCACGCAGATACATCCGCCCGGTGCATGACGTGCGTAGCGGTCATCGTGATTGCCGCGCACGTAGATGAGCGGTTTGTTGATGACCGTAACCAAAAACTCAAGATAGTCCGGGTCCAGATCGCCGGCGGACAAAATCAGGTCGACACCCTCAAAGCGTTCCTTGCGAAAGCACTCCCAAAGGCATCGTTCTTCGGTATCGGCTATGGCAAGGATCTTCATAGGGCGGTAACTCCCGGCTCATCGTCGAGCTGCGGAATGGTGCCCACCACGTTGTCCGCCAGCCAATTCATCTCGACAATCTGCGTGCTCGGCAACGGAGGGAAGCCTTCGATCTGTACCACGCCGTTCTGGCTGTGGAGCTCGCCGCCAAAGGGGTTGATGGAGCCCTCGACAATGCCGTTGCGGAGCAACTGCACGAGTTTGCGCGTCTGGTAGGGTAGGCCCGGAGCGTAACGGATGTCGATAACGCCGGAGCTCATGCCGTACCAGTAGTTGACGGCGCGCACTTGGTTGTCATCGCTGGTCTCGTCCCACGTGCCGTGCAGAAGGCTGCGAACGATGAGCTCGTAGTAACGGCCCCAGTTCCATACCGGCATGGCGATGCCGGAAACCTTGCCATCGACCAGGCGGTGGAGTCCGTAGGCCGTGGGGTCTTCGAGCGACTTTGACATGTCAGCGCCGGTCATGACGCTCACGCCTTCGCGGCACATGGCCTCGGTAAGACCGCCGGCGGGCACATCGCCCCAGGTGAGGATAATTTGCGCGCGGGGGTCGAGCAGCGAGGCGCCGATGGCAAAGGCATTGATCTCGCTGAGCGCGCCGGATGCGAAGACCGACGCGTGGTAGCCGATGCGATGGTTGTCCGCCATGCTGGCGGCAAGGGCGCCCAGGAGGAACTTGGCCTCGTACATCTTGCCAAAGTACGAACGAACGCTTTGGTGGGGAAGGCCGATAGAGCAGTTAAGGAACCGAACCTGGGGATACTCAACGGCAGCTCTGAGCGTGTATTCCATCAGGCGGTGCGAGGTCGAGAAGATGACGCTGTCTCCATGTTTGACAGCCGTTTCCACGGCGGCGTAGAACACGTCCGGATCGTGACATTCCTCGAACGCCTCGGTGCGCACGATACCGTCAAAGTGCTCATCGAGATACTGACGTCCTTGGTCGTGCAGACTGTCCCAGCTCGACGCCGCACAGGGGAACTCATGGATAAAGGCGATACGCAGGGGGTTGGCCGCCGAATAGACAGTCTTGCCCATAAAGAAGTTGAGCACGCCGGAGGTGGACTTGGCGGGCGACTCCTCCTCATCGACGCTCGGCGCTTCGACAAGATCGACCTTGTCCTCGTCATTTTTGCCGGCAATGACCAGCTCGCGCCAAATCTTGCACAGGCGGTTTACGACGATATCCGTCGGCGTATCCAGTAGGCGGTCCTGGTTGTACACATTGAGGTAGACGAGCATGGCGTCGGCGGGCGTAATGTCCAGGTGGTCGCCGCCTGCGCGAAGGTAGGCGCGCTTAAAGAGCAGGAAGGTGTGGCGCAGGTAGTCGACCTTTTTCTGCGGCCATTTTTCGATAAGGTTCTGACCGAGCATCTTGGCGAGCGTCTCGTAGCTTCCCTCACGCGAGAACTCGATCTCGTATAGGGGGCAGACGCGCCAAAACGCGCAGAATTCACCGTACAGGCGGCTTTCGACGGAATCCCACGTGCCGGGGTAGAGACGGGTGACCCTGGCTGAAACCGTTGGAGCGTCCAGGAATTTGAGGACACTGACGCGTTTGTTGCCTTCCTGGACATAGAACCGATGCATGAACTCGGTGACGATGATGGGGTCGCGATAGCCCTCGGTTACCTGGATGTCGTAGAGGTTGGACCACTTGCGGGCGAACTCGGTGTTAAACGGCAGCAGGGGCATAAAGTTGCATGAAAAGGCGGACTGACGGCCTTTGGTGACCGTGCCGACGACCATTTCGAGCGGAATATCCCGCAGGCCGACGCTCACTCGCTGACCTAAGGGGAGCTGAGCAACCAAGCTATCGAGGTCCGTAAGGTATGGATGCTCGCTTTGGCTAATGGCGCGACGGCGTCCCTGCTCGCCGCGCTTACGTGCTTGACGATAGGCCTCTTCCATGGTGTCTACTCCCTTAGTCGTTTAAACAACGATATGAACCATGGTACCACGAATGAAAACCACTACAAAGATGCCTGTCCCCTTTGCGGTGGTTTAGGCGATGATGGGGGCGATGGCGCGGATGCAGGCGTCGGCTGCCGTGAAAGTAGTGCTGTCGTCGCTGACGATAAAGATGATCTTTCCTTTGATGCCAAAGTCGCCGATTTCGCTAAAGAGTACGTAGGGCTCCTTGTCAAAGCCCGAGATGGGCGAGACGGCCGTTTTGGTTGCGCTCGTGAGCTCGTCTGCCAGCACGTCAAGGGAAGCCCACTTAGACGTGTCCTTTACGGCAACGGGCACGGCCACGCGCCCAAAGGGCATCAAATGCACGAGCGTGTTCTTGGAGATGTTGGAATTGGGCACAATGATGGTCTGTCCACGGGCATCCTCAATCGTTGTATGGCGCCAAGTGATGTCTTGGACAACGCCGGATACGCCGCCGACCTCGATATTGTCGCCGGGTTTGATGATGCCCATAAAGGTCACCTGCATGCCGCCGATAAGGTTTGATAACGTGTCCTGAAAGCCGAGCGAGATGGCGATGCCGCCGACGCCAAGAGCGGCGACGAGGGCGTTTGCATTAATGCCAAAACAGTTGTCGAGGATAAAGCTGCCGCCGATCATCCAGATGACGGCGCGTGTGATGTTGATGAAGATGCTCGATGCTGGGATCGGGTTATCATCGCGGTTAAGCAGGTGGTGCAGGGTCTTGGACGCGATTTTGGCGGCAACGGCGGTGCCGATGGCCAAGATACCGGCCCAGATGATGTTGTGGACCCATCGTTGTGCAAAGAAATGAAGAATTGGCTCAAACAATTCCATGTAGGGAAACCTCCTAATGATCGTCCAACCATGATACCCACCAAGAAGCCCGTCCGATCAAATTCGGACGGGCTTCTGTGCTCGATATAAAGTTTACGCGGTGGGGCTGCAAGGCCCGGCGGTGTAGCTTAGCGTCGACGCTTCCAGATAATGCCGAGCATGATGACGATGATGCCGCCGATAAGGCACGCGCCAACTACTGCCAGCGTGCGGTCTCCCGTTGCGGCGAGCTTACCGGTCGTCTTCTTGGTGATGACCTTCGTGGTCGCCGTGTCCGTCTTAGGCGAGGGCTTAGGCGTCGGGGCCGGTGTGGGCGTGGGGTCCACGGCAGCGGAGCCAAAGCTGATGGTGCCCGCGAGCGAGGCCATCTTGCTCTCCCAGCTGTCCTGCCCGATCAGTGCCCTCAGCGCCGCCTCGCACGTGCCCCACTCGGTGTACTTGGTGGCGTGTGCAAAGGTGGGAAAATCGGTCGTGTTGGTAATGATGTAGTTGTTGGTGGCGACGGTATAGGTCTTGGCGGGGTCGAGCGTGCTGCCGTCTTTGGTGAGTGTGGCACTCACAATGCGCTTGCCTTCGGGCTGCGTCCAATCAATCGTCACG
>DAIMBN010000057.1:0-8207 GCA_036718335.1 Coriobacteriaceae bacterium | reverse complement strand
TTGGGAATCATGCCCTTATCGACCTCGCCGCCGTAGAGCATCTCGTTAACCTCGTCGAGCGTTAGGTTGGAGATAAGCGAGTCCTTGTCGCTAAAGTCCTTGTACAGGCCATCGACATCGGTCAAAAAGATCGCCTTATGCGCGTGGAGCGCCGCAGCAACGGCACCGGCGGCGGTATCGGCGTTGATGTTGAAGAAACCGCCGTCCTCCCCCGCCGCGACGGTTGCGATGACGGGGATGTACTCGCTGTCGAGTAAGCGCTCGATATAGTCGGTGTTGACGTGCGTCACTTTGCCCACGCGACCGAGCTCGGGGTCGAGCGGCTCGGCGATGAGCGTGCCGGCATCGCTGCCCGACACGCCCACGGCCAGGTTGCCGTGGTGGTTGATGGCAGCAACCAGCTCCTGGTTGACCTTGCCGCCCAACACCTCGCGCACGATATCCATAGTCGCCGGCGTGGTCACGCGCTGGCCGTTCTTAAACTCGACGGGAATATCGTAATGGCTCAGCGCCTCGTTGATAGCCTTGCCGCCGCCGTGCACGATGACGGGGCGCATACCGATGATCTTGAGCAAAACGATGTCGCTCATCACGTCGCGGCGCAGCTGCTCATCAACCATGGCGGCTCCGCCATATTTGATAACAACCGTCTTGCCGGTCAGGTTCTTAATCCACGGCAGCGCTTCGAACAGCAGCTGCGCGGTTGCTTCGTTGGATTCGCTCGAACGACAATCGCGTGCGAATTTCATAATCTGCCTCGTCTTTCATATCGTTATCGCGCCGTGCTCCGCTGTCCGCAATCGCGGCAAGATGCGCAGCGTGCCCGGAATCTAGGAACGGTAGTCACCGTTGATGGAGATGTACTCATGCGTGAGGTCGCAGGTCCACACGGTCGTTGCCGCGTCGCCTGCGCCCAGGTCGGCCGAGATCACGATCTCTGGCGCCTCGAAACGTCGTAGAGCCTCGTCCTCGTCAAAGGGAACAGTCAGACCATCGCGACAGACAGGCATGCCCATCATGTCGATGGAAACGTCTTCCTGATTAAACTTCACGCCGCACTTGCCGAGTGCCATAGCAACGCGACCCCAGTTGCAGTCGTGGCCGGCGATGCAGGTCTTAACGAGCGGCGAGTTGGCAACGGCACGAGCGGCGATATCAGCTTCCTCGTCGTTGGCGGCTCCGGTAACGTTGACCGTAACAAGCTTGGATGCGCCCTCACCATCGGCGGCGATATTGCGCGCCAGGCTCTCGCACACCTCGTGCACAGCAAATGCCAACTCGTCAAAGGCATCGGAGCCCTCGACGATAGGCTCGACATCTGCGGCAGCGGCGCCGGAGGCAAGCATGATGCAGGTGTCGTTGGTCGAGGTGTCGGAATCGACCGTTACCTTGTTAAAGGTCTGCTTGACGGTCGAGAGCAGCAGGGCATGAAGTGCCGCAGGCTCGACGGGGGCATCGGTGGTGATAACTGCGATCATGGTGGCCATGTTGGGCATGATCATGCCCGAGCCCTTGCACATGCCGCCTACCGTATAGACATTACCCGCATGACCCGCCGCCTCGCTGACGTAGGACACGGCGTACTCCTTGGAGTGCGTGTCGGTCGTCATGATGGCGCGAGCGGCATCGGCGCCACCGTGAGCGGAGAGCGCCTCGTAGGCAGCAGGAATGGCGGTCTCAAACGTGTCGATCGGCAGAATCTGGCCAATCACACCCGTGGAGGCAACCAGAATCTGCTGGGGCTCACAGCCGATGACCTGCGATGCGATGCTGCACGTCTCGCGCGCGCATGCAAGGCCGGTCTCACCCGTGGCGGCGTTAGCATTGCCAGAGTTGACCGAAACGCCGGCGATGATTCCGTAGCCCTTGTCGGCACCGCCCAGGTTGGCACGGCTCACCTGCACGGGCGCCGCGCAAAAGCGATTGGTGGTAAACACGCCGGCACCGGGACAGGGTTTATCGGGCACGACGAGCGCGTAATCCAGACGCTCGGGGTTCTTGCGGAACCCAGCGTGGATGCCTGCAGCCTTAAAACCAGCCGCAGCCGTAACGCCACCCTCGACGGCGCGAATCTTGATATCAAACAGCTCGGTATTCATCGTCTTTATGACTCCTTATGTCAAACAAAAAACGGACATCGGTTGGTGCGCCATGCCAGTCGTGATCATGAGACCAGCTTAAGAGTGGCGCCCCACTCGATGCCCGACTACCAAATCGTTAACAATCGAATGTGCTACACCGGGCACGCCACTGTGGGCAAGCCTCGTCGCTCGTCAAAGCCAAAGACGATATTGGCGCACTGGACCGCTTGGCCCGCAGCGCCCTTGCACAGATTGTCGATGGCGCCCGTCGCCACCAGCACGCCCGCGCACTTGTTGAGCGCGAGGCCGATCTGGGCGGCGTTGGTGCCGACGACCGAAGCCGTCTTGGGCTGCTGGCCGGCGTCGAGTACGCGCACGAAAGTGCGACCAGCGTAGAACTGCTTGTAATAGTCGACAACGTCCTCAAGGGTCAGGGAGTCGATGGCCTGCGGCGTGAGCGGCAGCGTCACCGTGGAGAGCAGGCCGCGCTTGAGCGGTGCCAGGTGCGGGGTAAAGACGACGCGATCTGTTAGACCAAGGATTTGCTCGATTTCGGGCGTGTGACGATGCTTACCCACGCCGTAGGCCTCCAAGTTCTCGTCGGCGCTGCAAAAATGGGTGCGGGCGTTGCAGGACTTACCGGCGCCCGTCACGCCGCTAATGGCATCGACAATCACGGGACCGTTCTCGGCCACCCAGCCCGCACGCACGGCAGGAGCGGCAGCAAGGCTCGTTGCGGTGGGATAGCAGCCGGCGCAGGCGACCAACACGGGCCTGCCAGCGGCATGGTTGGAAGCAGCGGTCTCTAAGTCCTGGCAGAACAGCTCGGGCAGACCGAAGGCGCGGGTCTTGAGCAACTCGGGGCTCGTGTGCTCGGCGGCATACCAGGCCTCAAAGGTGGCCGGATCGCTCAGGCGATAGTCGGCCGAGAGGTCAATGCAGGAGACTCCCGCGGCAAGCAGGGCGGGCACCTGAGCCATGGCAGCCGTGTGCGGCACGGCCAAAAATACCGCGTCGCAGTTCTTGAGCTCGGGGGCATCATGCGTCGTGAAGACAAGATCGCTTACGCCGGTGAAGCTCGGGTACACCGCAGACAACGGCTGGCCGGCATCGGCGTTGGACGTAATGGCAACAAGTTCAAACTCGGGATGACCGAGCACGAGGCGAATGAGCTCGGCTCCGGCATATCCAGCCGCGCCGACGATTCCAACCTTCAAAGACATATCAGACTCCTTGTCTGCGATTTATGCACCGATGCGCATTTCTCAGCAGTCGTTATGAGGTGGGTTGAAACTTTAGCACCAAAAGATGCATGAACACATAAATGGCTTGCATATTCATGCATTGAAACATTCCCGACACATTCGCTTGAAGGAATTGACAAATGGAGCGGGCCCCGTATTGACCGGCGCTCCTAACGGCGCCGGGCAATACGGGGCCCGCCCATGCGAAAACCAAGTTGTTAGGATGAGCCAGCTGGCTAGAGCTCGACCGGCACCCATTCGTCGTGATTGCAGATAAATGCCTCGGAATCCTCGACGCTAAAGAAGACAAGCGCGGGGTCGTTAGGCCCCTCATAGTGCTCGCCCAGGTGCTCTAGATGCTTCCACCCGGCTTCGCGCATTTCGTCTAAAGCCCGGTCATCCAAGCCGGCACGCCCGCGCAAGATGAGCCAACCATGGCCCGGCCACCAACTCGTGGCCTCAAAGCGCTGGTTTTGCAGCAGCTCCTGCCACACATCTTTGGTGCGCGCCGTCACAAACCACAGCTTGCCGTCCTGAATCTGTGCAAACGAGAACGGACGCACATGCGGCTGCCCGTCCACACTCGTCGCCAGATACCACGCCGGCACCGACGTCAGATACTCCAAAACCGTATTCAATCCGTCCATGTGTCCTCCTGACGCTCGCAATTTTCGGATGATTTTTTAATCCCCGTCCCAGTAAAATCATCCCATGTGCCCAGGGTAGCTAAAATAGCCCCGTCCCAAATTAGCTGCCTTAGGGTTAAAGCTCCAGACGCTCCTCGCTGCCGTCGATATCACAGAAGCGGGCGGCGATATTGCGCACCGAGAAAAACGCAAGGCGGCCGTCGTTGGCGCTCTCGTGATTCTCGCCAATGCCCACCATGTGCTTAAAGCCTGCTTCGCGAACGCGGTCGCTCACGACCACATCGTCCTCGAGCGCGGCCTCGCCGGTCAATACGATCCAGCACTCCCCCGGCTTCCAGCCCGAAAGCTCAAACTTGGGGTTCGCGCTGAGCTCGGCCCACACGTCCTTATCGCGCGACGTGCAAAACCACAACTTGCCGTTATCGACCATGGCAAACGAGAACGGCCTTACGCGCGGCTGATGCCCATCGTTCGCATCAGTCGTAGCCAGAAACCACGCGGGGATGCGCCTGAGGTATGTGCAGGCGCGCTCGAGTTGGGCCGTGCGGTCGATTTCGGTCATAGGGACCCCTTTCTTGCGCTCGAATCGCGCCTAAACAAGTTGAAGGTTGATGACGATGACGCAGATGAGCAGCAACGCCGTCACCACCGCCGCCAACGCATCGCTGCGGCCAAATGCAAGCGCATGCAAACGTGTGCGGCCCTGCTCGCCATGATAGCAACGGGCATCCATGGCGGCCGAAAGCGTCTCGGCATGACGGAACACGCCCGTGAACAGCGGAATCGCCACACTGCCGAGCATACGCACGCCGCCGAGCGGGCCTCCCGTCACGCGCGCACCGCGGCTTGCTTGCGCGTCCGCCGTCTGCTTCATCTCGGTGGCAAACTGCGGCATAAAGCGCAGCGCGATACCCATAATCATGCCGAGCTCATGCGCAGGGAGCCCCACGCGCGCAAACGGTGCGAGCAGACGCTCAAAGCCCGCGGTGAGGTCGAGCGTGGGCGTGGTGAGCGTAATGGCGCTCATGCCGGCCATCATCAGAGTCAGGCGGCACGCCATAAAGGCGGCAGAACGCAGCGAGCCCTCGCTTATCTGCAGAAAGCCGAGCTGCCACAGGATGCGCCCACTCTGATCGGTAAACAAGTTGAGCACCGCGACCACGACGACGATTGCCAGCAGCGGCGCCATCGATGATAGGACCCGGCGCAACGGCACCCGGGACACGGTATAGAGCAGGACAACGAAGATTGCGACCGGGACCAGTCCGCGGAAGCTGCTGACTGTGAGCGTCGTGATCAGAAACACAAAGCCCAAGAGCAACTTAGTTCGCGGGTCCAGGCGGTGGATTGCACTATCGCCGGGATAGTAACTGCCAAACGAAAACGCCTCCATCAGCAGCCCTCCTCTCGCGCGACCGTCTTGGATTTAGCAATGTCCGAGACGTTAGAAGAACCGTCTGGGCGACCGATCAGCAAATCTGCCAACTCGTCGGCCAACGACTCAACCGTATAGAGCCCGCCGCGACGCAGCGGCACGCCCGCCTCCGTAAGCGCCAGCGCCATACGCTGGGCGGCGGGAACGCCCAAGCCGATCGACTTGAGCTCATCGGCATGCGCAAACACCTGAGCGGGCGTGCCCTCGGCAAACACCGCGCCCTCGTTCATCACGACAATACGGTCGCAGCAATTGGCCAGGTCATCCATGCTGTGCGAAACCATGACAACGGTCAGGCCATCGCGGTGAAGTCGGTCGATGAGCCCTAGGAAATCCCTGCGCGCAGCCGGATCGAGCCCCGCCATGGGTTCATCGAGCACCAGGACTTCGGGCTCCATGGCGAGTACGCCGGCGAATGCCACACGCCGTTGCTGACCGCCCGAAAGCTCAAAGGGACTCTTGTCGCCGACCGTGGAAAGGTCGAGGCCCACGCGCGAGAGCGATGTCTCGACACGACGGTTGACTTCATCTTGCGGCAAGCCAAGGTTATGCGGACCAAACGCCACGTCCTGCGCCACGGTTTCGGCAAACAGCTGACGCTCAGGATATTGAAACACCACGCCGACCTTGGCCTTAACAGCGGCGGCGTCTTTCTTGTTTGATAGGTCGAGCCCCAGCGCGCAAACGCTTCCCTCCTGGGGACGAATCAAACCGTTGAGATGCTGGACCAGCGTCGACTTACCCGAACCGGTATGACCTGCCAAACCCAGGAACTCGCCGCGACGCACCGTCAGCGATACATCACGCAGTGCCCACGGGCTGCTGGGGTCGTTTCCCCAGAGAGCCTGTTTGTTCGATTTGCCCGCAGTGGCCGAGCGCTTATGCCAGCGGCGGCGCTCGCGCGGACTGAGCGAATAACTGTACGAAACACGGGCTAGCTCGATGACGGGCTCCGACGCGTTGTCCTCGTTGTCTACCGGAACAGTGCCGTCAGCGATTTCCAACTGGGATACGGAAGACTGCCCCGCGATGTCTGCCCCACTTCGCTCGGCATAAGTCTGCGCAACCTCGGCGACCATATCCACCTCGCGCACCTGCGCGTGAACGGGCGCGCCCTTCGCACGAAGCGCCATGCCCAAACGGCACGACGCCGGCATATCTAGGTTGAGCTCCGCGAGCTCATCTGCCCGCGTCAGAATCTCCTCGGGCGTGCCCAACATGGCAACTCGTCCCGCCTGAAACACCGCGATGCGATCTGCCTCGGCGGCCTCTTCCATAAAGTGCGTAATCATCACGATGGTCATGCCGCGATCGTGCAACGCGCGGCAAGCCTTCATGAGGCCCTTGCGTCCGCGCGGATCGAGCATCGAGGAGGCCTCATCCAAAATGAGAACGCGCGGCTCCATGGCAAGTACGCCGGCGAGCGCCACGCGCTGCTTTTGTCCGCCCGAGAGGGCGTGGGTCTCATGGTGCTCAAAGCCCACCAGGCCCACGCCCTTCAGCGCCTCACGTACGCGCCGCGCAATTTGCGCCGATGGCACGCCAAGGTTTTCGGGACCAAACGCAACGTCATCTTCGACAAGCGTTGCCACCAGCTGATCATCGGGATTCTGGAACACCATGCCAGCAGTCGAGCGGATGTCGTAGACCAGCTCGGGATCGGACGCGTCCATGCCGTTGACGCACACCGTTCCCGCATCGGGCTGCAGCAGCGCATTCAGATGCTTAGCAAACGTCGACTTGCCCGACCCATTGCCACCGAGGATGCAGAAAAACTCCCCGTCCTCGATGTTCAGATCGACACCGTCGAGTGCCGACACGGCACCGTCATAGCTAAAGGAAACGCCCCGACACTCAATCATGCGCGGCCTTTGACCTGGTCCTTTTTAGGCGTGATGAGGTTGGAGACTGCTTTATACACCGCCAGCGTCAACACCGAGTTAAGCACGGTCTTGATAAGGTTGAACGGCAGCACAGCGGGAATCATGAGCGGGGCGATCACATCGACCGAGCCATACCAGAACCAAACGCCAATAGTAAGGTTTGCGACCATAGACAGCGCCGTAGCGGCAATGACGCCGAACACCAGGCCAATCACGGCGCCCTTATAGGTGTGCATCTTCTGGTAGACGATAGCCGCAGGCAGAATATAGCCCAGCGTGGCAACCAAGTTCATAAGCGCACCGACCCAGTCACCCGTGGTGAGCGCATGGATAACGATAGCCATAGCGGCAACAGCGGTGCCGGCACCAGGACCGTACGCAAACCCGCACACCATCGCCGGCACCAGCGACGGGTCATACGTCAAAAACGGCGCCGAAGGAAGGATGGGCAGCTGCACGTACATAAACAGGGCACCCAAGGCGCACATCAGCGCCATGGTAACGAGCTGTTTGGTGCTCCACCTATTCGTGTTCTCAAAATGGATATGCTGCGACTGTTCAGACATAAGATCACCTGCCTCTTTCATCCGGACTCTAACCGTTGGTACTGGGATCTCACCAGTTCAGCCGGCATGCGAACCAACACACGCACGGGTCGCGGACTCATCGGCTCGGTCGCAGACGCCTCGCCTGCGCCACGGCACACCTTTGGCACCGCCCGATTTACCGCCAGTGGGGAATTCCACCCCGCCCTGAAACAGCAATTGCAAGTGTAGCACGAGGGAAGAGAGGTGCAAGTACGCCAGGGGTAATTTCTGGCGAGGGCCAGTTGCCGCAACAACCACGTTCCCCACCCGTCCCAAAGTAACGCGCCTTTCGCGGCAAAGCCGCGAAACAGCGACCGGGACACGTATCCC
>DAIMBN010000056.1:0-8255 GCA_036718335.1 Coriobacteriaceae bacterium | reverse complement strand
GGGTTTCTCTCCGGAACATTCCGCAGGACGCAAAGAGGCTCCGCAGCGCGAAGCGCGATGCGGAGCCTCTTTGCATGTCCGAGGACGTTCCGGAGAGAAGTCCCCGTCCCGCCCCCGGATTCCCGGTGGGAGTTCTAGACCTTGTCGGCCTTAGTACATACCGCCGCCCTGCTGACCAGCGGTAGCAGCAGCGATAGCGTCCTCAAGCTGAGTGTTCTTGGGCACATCGGAGACGGTGGCCTCGGTGATGAGAATCAGGCTGGCAACAGAAGCAGCGTTCTGCAGGGTGACGCGGCTGACCTTGACGGGGTCGAGGACGCCCATCTCGATCATGTCGCCCCACTCGCCGTTGGCAGAGTTGAGACCCTGGCCGGCGGGCAGCTCGGCAACCTTGTCGACCACGACGGCGCCCTCAAAGCCAGCGTTCTTGGCGATGGTAGCAACCGGAGCAGTCAGAGCCTTCTTGACGATGTCGACACCGATCTTCTCCTCGGGGTCGTCGAGCTCAACGGCGTCGAGCGCAGGAGCAGCGTCCATGAAGGCGACGCCGCCGCCAGCGACAATGCCCTCCTCGACAGCAGCGCGGGTAGCCTGCAGGGCGTCCTCGACGCGATGCTTGATCTCCTTGAGCTCGGACTCGGTAGCAGCGCCGACCTTGATGACGGCAACGCCACCGGAGAGCTTGGCCAGGCGCTCCTGGAGCTTCTCACGGTCGAAGTCAGAGGTGGTGTTCTCCATCTCGCCCTTGATCTGAGCAATACGGGCGTCAATGGCCTCCTTGGAGCCAGCGCCGCCGACGACGACGGTGTTGTCCTTGGAGATGGTGACGGACTTAGCGGTACCGAGCATATCGGCGGTGATGTCAGCGACCTTCACGCCCAGCTCGTCCAGGGCAGCCTGACCACCGGTGAGGACGGCGATGTCCTCGAGGATGCGCTTGCGGCGATCGCCGTAGCCCGGGGCCTTGACGGCGCAGACGTTGAGGGCGCCACGGATCTTGTTGAGGACCAGGGTAGGCAGAGCCTCGCCGTCGATGTCCTCAGCGATGATGAGCAGGCCACGGCCAGCGCGCTGGACAGCCTCGAGAACGGGCATGATGTCCTGAACGCTGGAGATCTTCTGGTCGGTGATGAGGATGTACGGATCCTTCATCACGGCCTCCATGCGGTCGTTATCCGTGACGAAGTAAGCGGAGACATAGCCCTTGTCGAACTGCATGCCCTCGACGGTGTCGATGGTAATGTCGAACGTCTGGGAATCCTCGACGGTGATGACGCCGTCCTTGCCCACGACCTCCATGGCCTCGGCGATCTTCTCGCCGACCTCGGGGTCACCGGCGGAGATGGTACCGACGGAAGCGATCTGCTCCTTGGTCTCGACCGGCTTGGCCTGCTTCTTCATCTCGGCGACGGCGGCGTTGACGGCCTTGTCGATGCCGCGACGGATGGCCAGCGGGTTGGCGCCAGCGGCGACGTTGCGCAGACCGTCGTTGACGATGGCCTGAGCGAGCAGGGTTGCGGTGGTGGTGCCGTCACCCACGGTGTCGTTGGTCTTGGTGGCAACCTCCTTCACCAGCTGAGCGCCCATGTTCTCGATGTTGTCCTCGAGCTCGATCTCCTTGGCGACAGAAACGCCGTCGTTGGTGATGGTCGGAGCACCGAACGTGCGCTGCAGCGCAACGTAGCGGCCCTTGGGGCCCATGGTGACGGTAACGGCGTCGGCCAGAGTGTTGACGCCCTTGGCAAGCTTAGCGCGGGCATCGGTGTTGAACGTAATGTTCTTTGCCATGGTAGGTAATCCTCCAAAAGAAATGTGACTCGCGTCGCCGCTTCCGAGTCCTGTGCGGCGGGCGCGTTCAAAGACGAATCAGAGATTCTGACGAGACTAGGCCTCGACGACGGCGTAGATGTCGTCGGCGCGCATCAGCAGATACTTCTCGCCGTCGACCTTGACCTCGTTGCCACCGAACTTACCGTAGATGACAACGTCACCGACCTTGACGTCCATGGGGATGCGCTCACCCTTGTCGTTGACCTTGCCGGCGCCAACGGCAACGATGGTGCCACGCTGCGGCTTCTCCTGAGCGTTGCTGGCGATATACAGACCAGAAGCGGTCTTCTGCTCGGCCTCGTCGGGCTTGACCAGAACACGATCTGCAAGCGGCTTCAAAGACGACATGCTTGTCTCCTCCTTTTTGGGCCGCGCGGTTATACCACGCGAATTAACCCTTTTTGTTTGCGTACGCGTTGAATGGTACCCACGAATGGCGGGTTATACAACACAGAGTCAAAAAATCTTATTTTTTGGCACTTAGATTTTCTGAATGCCGGGGGATAACTTAGCAGTGGCTCCCGTGTGGCTCCGGAGGGGCGGGGCATAAGGTTTCCTGCTCGGGCAGTCCTGCTCGCACGAAGGCCACATTAAGTGGCCTTCGGCTCGTGCGGAACTCGCGATAAACCTTATATCCCGCCCCTCCGGCGCCACACGGGAGCTGAGTCAACGTTATCGGACCCGGCATTCAGAAAAGTCAGTGCAGCAAAATGGCGATGCGGATAGCGACATGGGCATGGTTTTCGCCGCATGCACGGGTCCCCCAGGGAGCACCGTGCATTTTTGGGAATATTCAGCAGAGCAGAACGGCTGCATACGCGCCGGACATACCTTATTGGCCCCAAAGACGCCTTCGACAGGCGATTTGAGTCGGCAGGCAGGCCCCGTCAGGACAAAAAGGCATGCCTCGCGTCGCACCGGAGCCCGAAATGACGTCAATCTCCACAACGTTACCCGACCGCAGCGGCACCGACGGAACCTGCGGTGTTGAATACTCCGATTTTTGCACGGCCCAGGCGGGGGTACATCAGGACCAGAAAGAACATCCCAGCCTGTTTATGCAATCTGTAATGGAAAGTATGCAAAACACCAAGAGACCGCATTACTGATGTCCAAATTGAGCGCGTGGGGGCAGCGGCGCCCCACCCCACGCTCAAATCAAGCAGAGCAGGGACGGTCATAGCGGGTACCCATCGATATACAAACGCGGCTCGAGCGCCGTCCCAAAATTAACCGCCCGAGCCGCGTTTATCGATACGGTACGAGCATCAGCGCTCGTAGATTAAGTTACCTGCCAGGTAGGTGGCCTGAACCTTGGTGGCTTGCAACTCTTGGGGGTCGATGGTGAGCGGGTTTTGGTCCAGGACTACCAGATCGGCGTATTTGCCGGGCTCCAAGCTGCCGAGGTTTCGTTCGTCGCCCGCTGCGTACGCGCTGCCCAGAGTGTAGTTGCGCAGGGCCGTTGCTGCATCGATGCGCTCGCTCGGCAACCAGCCGCCCTCGGGCCAGTGGCTTTTGGGGTCCTGGCGCGTGATAGCCGTGTAGAGCACGTTCATGCTGGTAACAGCTGTTATGGGGCTATCGGTGCCGAAGGCTTGGCGAATGCCGCGCTGCTTATAGGTTGCGAACGGCCACATGATGCGGCTGCGCTCCAAGCCCAGGTCGCGCTCCGGACCACCCGGGTCGAGTGTAATGTGACAGGGCTGGCTCGAGGCAACGACGTTAAGCTTGCGTAGACGATCGAGGTCCTCGGGCAAGAGGTTCTCCAGATGCTCGAGCGTGTTATGACCGTACTGGGGCAGGCCGTACAGTTCGGCGGCCTCCTCAAAGATATCGAGCGCGACATGGATGGCACCGTCGCCGATGACGTGGATGCGCACGGTGTGGCCGCGCTCCGCGGCCGCCAGAACTAGCTTGCGCATGCGCTCGGCGGGAACCGTCAGGCGACCTTGATCGCCCGGGAAGCGCGGGTTGGTATAGGGCTCGGTGAGATAGGCCGTGTGTTCGCTCGACACGCCGTCGAAGAACTGCTTAAAGCCTGGCGCCGAGAGCAGCGCGTTGTTCGCGTAGCGGGTCTGTAGCTCTTCCAAGCGCGATTGGTCATCCAGCAGCGTGGGAAACAAATGGGCGCGGATGCCCAGCTTGCCGGCTGCCTGCAGTTTGTCGTAGACATCGTCGCGGATAAAGTCGCAGCCCGGTATGGGCATGAGCGACATATCGCAGATCGAGGTAATGCCCTGCTCGGCCATACGCCTCATTTGATCGGAGTAAGCGCTTGCAATGCGATCCTCCCCCAGCCACTCAAGGCAGCGCGGTAGCAGCTGCATGGCAGCCGCCTCGTGAGCAATGCCCGTGAGCTCGCCGTTTGCATCCTTGTCGTAGCTGCCGCCCGCTGGCGGCTCACTGTCGCGTGTGACGCCGAGCGCCTCGAGTGCGCGGCTGTTGAGCCAAAGCGTGTGCCCGTCGCCCGAATACATAACGCAGGGACGATCGGGGAATGCCGCATCGAGCGACGCCTTGGTAGGATGCTCGGGCGGGTCCCAACGGTAATCGCGCCAGCCCTGCGTCACAACCCAAGCGTCGTCGGGCAGGTCCTGGGAAAACTCGAGCGCATGTTGCACCAGCGCCGCCTCGGACGTGCCCATATCCATGAGCATGTACGGCGAGGAACCGACCGAGGTATGGAAGAAGTGCAGATGAGCGTCATGGAAACCGGGGCAGACAAACTGCTCGCCGTAGTCGATAACCGACGTAGCGGCAGGAGCGGCGGCAATCACGTCATCGGGCGCACCGACTGCGACGATACGGTCGCCTGCGATGGCAATCGCCAGCTCGCGGGCGGTATCGATGCCGTCTTGCGCGGTAAAGACGTTCTTGGAGCGGATAATCCGATCGATATGTTGCATGGGCATCCCCATCTCTGGCAGGAAATTCAACACCCCCGAGTGTACTCCCCCACTCTTGTTACAAAACCCCGAGCGGCAAACGGCTGCTTTGCCACGCCAAGTGGCAGGTGTCATACTGGAGGGAGCCTGTACGATTTTGCGATCAACCCAGCAAGGAGCAAATCGATCATGACGAAGACCAAGGCACAGCAGATTATGGCGGCGACCGAGGCTCGCGCGGCTGACGACGTCACCGCAGCCATCAAAGATATCGCTACCGAGTTTGAACCATATATCATCAAGCAGCGCCGGCACTTCCATAAGCACCCGGAGCTGAGCCTTGCCGAGGAGCGCACGACCTCCGACATCGCCAACCAGCTCGACGCCATGAATATCCCCTACGAGCGTCCGCTCAAGACCGGCTTGGTGGCAACGCTTCGCGGTACCGCGCCGGATGCCTACCGCGAGGACGGCACGCCACGCCGCCGCATCCTGCTACGCGCCGACATCGACGCCCTGCCCGTCACCGAGCAGACCGGCGAGGAGTTCGCCAGCGTCAACGAGGGCTGCATGCACGCCTGCGGCCACGACTGCCATATCGCCATGATGCTCGGAACGCTGCAAATCCTGCGCCATATGACCGACGACATCCACGGCGAAGTCCGCATCGTATTCCAGCCCAGCGAGGAAAACGGCCAGGGCGCTAAGCTCATGATCGGCACGGGTGTGCTCGACGGCGTCGATGGCGCCTACGCCGCGCACATCTGGAGTGAGGTCGACGCCGGCACCGTGAGCTGCGAGCCCGGTCCGCGCATGGCCAATACCGACTGGTTCCGCATCGACGTCCGCGGCACCTCGTGCCATGGCGCCATGCCCCAGCGAGGTCACGACGCCGTCATGGTTGCCGCCGAGATCGTCAACGCCCTGCAAACCATCGTTTCGCGCGAAATCAGCCCCTACGAGCCGGCCGTCATCACCGTCGGCGAGTTGCACGGCGGCACCGCGCGCAACGTTATCGCCGGCACGGCCTACCTCGCCGGCACAGTGCGCACCTACGGAGATTCGACCCACGAGGAAATGCCGGAGCTTATGCGCCGCATCGTGGAGCATACCGCGGCCGCCTTGGGCGCCGAGGCAGAGCTCACCGACTACACCATCGCCAACTACAAGGTCGAAAACGACGCCGCCTCGAGCGAGCGTTGTCGTCAGGCTGTAATCAAATGCCTGGGTCCCACCGGTCAAGGCCATTACCGCGGCACGCTTTCGGGCGAGGATTTTTCGGAGTACCTGCGCCGCGTACCGGGCGTGCTCGCCTTTGTAGGTACGCGCAACCCCAAGATTGGCGCCACGTACGCCCAGCATTCCTGCTTTTACAAGATTGACGAGACCGTGCTGGCAAAGGGCTCCATGGTGGCTGCCCAGTATGCTATCGACTTTTTGGCCGAGCCCACGCAAGAGGAGCTCGACGGCCCCGCGATTACCGCGGTCGCCGAAACCAACCCCGATCTGGCCGCCAAGTTGCGCTCTGCCAAGGCGACGACCGCCGAGGCTCGCGACGCCATCCATGATGCCCGAACGGCTCGCCATGCCGCGATCAAGGGCATCCACGACGCACGCGCTGCTGCACGCCGCGAGGAGAAGCACGACGAGTAGTCGTCACACCCATCCATAACAGCCTGGCTAAAGCAGAGCGGGGGCGGACGTATCGAAACGTCCGCCCCCGCTCATTCTTCAAGCGCTATTTCTACCATTTCTACCCCGTCCCCAAATGGCAGACGGCATGGCTACTCGTCCTGAGGCTCCTCGTCGGAACCCAGCTCGGGATCGGGATCGGGCTCAGGTGCGGGCTCGGGCTCCGATTCCGGCATGGGCTCGGGTGCCGGCTCAGGCGTGGGCTCGGGCTCAAGCGTGGGCTCGGGCTCAGGTGCTGGCTCGGCATCCGGAGCGCTGTAACCCGAAGGAGTGGACTTCTTCTCGAAAGGCAACACAAAAGTCAGGACGTCGTCCTTATCCTCATCGGCCCACTCGCTTGCATAGCGTGCGGCCCAATAGCCAACGGCACGATGCTTGAGCATCTTTCCAAAGACCGTAAGAAATACGGTGACGAAAGCGACCAGCACCAAGAACAGCGCGAGCGTGACGCCACCGCCGGTAACAATTGCCTCAATACCCGTAGGACGATAGTAGTAGCTATACATGCCGACAGAGGCAATGGCGCCAAAGACGACCGTCAAGATCCATGTGACAACGTTGGCGACCAGGCCCGTCAAAAACTCGGGAAGGAACGAAGCACAGAACAGCTTGGTCTTGTTGTGCTTAAACGCCGCCCAGACCTTATCGAGCGAAAACGCGCTCTCGACGCGACCGGTCACCGCAAAGTGCATCACGGCGATGTCGGCGAACATCTTAAAGAAGACACCCAGAATCGCCGAGGCAATTAGCGCTAGGACAAGCAGACCAAGCGAGCCAAACAGCGCAGCCTCGAGCGCATAAGAGCCGTAATAAGAATACGAGCCCGCAGCGCCAATTACCACGCCCTCCACCAGCGAAAGCACTACACCGATAACGGGAATGGCAGCGATAACCTCGAGTACGACCGAGATAACGCTCGAAAAGACTCCGAGGCCAAACGACGTGGAACGCATCAACGGACGCTCCATGCCGTCATCGATCTTAAGCGACAGATCGCGACCCCACTCGATACCAAAGCCGGAACCGCACACGCTCGCAATGCAAGCTGCCAAAAAGCCGATGGCAGCCGCAATGCCGCCAATAACGGGAATAAACAACACGAGCACCGACACAACGCAAATCAGCGCCGGCAAAAACGCGATTTGGCATACACGCTGAAGCACGCCCGGAGTCTTGGTCATATCTTGGAACGCCTGAGCCACACAGCCCTTTGGCGCATTCGCCACGGGCGGTTGCGGAACAAACTGCTGGGGCTGAGGCTGTCCCTGGGGAGCGGGGCCAGCGGCACCGGCATTAGGAGCACCACACACGCCGCAGAACTTGTCGTTATCGCCCATGGGGGCGCCGCACTGCGAGCAGAACATAGAATCATCCCTTCGTATCTTGAACGAATCACTTGGATCGCAAACGTTGTCTTTAGCATCATTATTGCCCAATGTGGGGTCAAATACTCAAAGATGACCGATTTGCAAGGTACACGGCGCCAGCAGGCGGTTCGTTGAATACGTCTGTGCTAGTTCGTTCCGCGGAAGCCCTTGCCGACGATCTCGGAGCTGTCGACGATTGTGATAAAGGCACCCGGATCGACTTCGCGCGCATAGCGGCGTAGTTGCACGGCCTCGCGACGGCTCAGCACGCTCATGATCACCGTCACGCACTTGCCCGAGAAGGCACCGTAGCCGCGGCTGATGGTCGCCGTGCGGTTGAGATGCTTGACGATAAACTCCTCGACCTTAAGGGGCTCGGAACAAATGACCGTGCAGACTTTGCGCAGGTGAATGCTCTCAATGGCTTTGTCGACCACAAGCGTCTTGGCAAACAGGCCGAGCACGCAATACAGACCGACAC
>DAIMBN010000055.1:0-8274 GCA_036718335.1 Coriobacteriaceae bacterium | reverse complement strand
TCAGCTGGGAGAGCGCGGGCTTTGCAAGCCTGAGGTCAGGGGTTCGATCCCCCTAACCTCCACCATGATGGACCTGTAGCTCAGTTGGTTAGAGCGTCCGGCTGATAACCGGGAGGTCACAAGTTCGAATCTTGTCAGGTCCACCATCAAAACTGTGAAGAGCCTCGAGGCATGGCCTCGGGGCTTTTTTCTTGTGTGTGATAAAACTCATTTTGGTTTTGTGTGCTGTGCGAAAGATTGGGTAGTATAGCTATTCAATGCGGCGAAGGCGCCGCGTGTTAACCGCTACGTACCGGAGGTGTTCCATGGTTCGTGTCGACATAGAGACCATCGTCATGGCCGCCGGTCCCGTGCCATCGCTTATCGTACTTCGCGAGCGCTGCAGCAAATCGGACTCCCCTGCGCCGCTGCGCTCCCTTTCTATCCAAACTGGTTCGTTTGAAGCTGCTGCCATTAGCCGCGGCATCGATAGCGGTCGCGCCGAGCGCCCGATTACCCATGACCTGTTGCTCGATACTGTTGGTGCCCTGGGTGCCAAGCTCGAACGCATCGAAATCGTTCGCGCCGAGCCGCCCGTGTTTTACGCGACGGTTGTCGTGTTGGCCGATGGCAACGAGCATAAGATCGATGCGCGTCCGAGCGACGCCATCGCCCTCGCCGTACGCAGTAATGCCCCCATGTTCGTTGAAGACGACATCATGAATCGCCTGGGCACCGTTTCTGCCCATGCCGAGGAAGTCGACGACGAGCAAGAGTTCGAGAAGTTCGACGAGTTCGTCCATACGCTCTCCCCCGATGACTTCTAAATGCTGGGCGCCCAGGCTGCGGAGCGTTCGCTGATGGCTGGCGGTATGTCGGCTGAGGCGGCTGCGATCGCCCGCGAGGCCCAGATGCGCTCGGAGGCTTCTGAGGCGGCTCGCATTGCCTATGTGACGCAGGCCCGCACGCTTCGCGAGCGCCGCGGCTCGTTTATCAAGATGGTTGTCGTCTCCGTCCTTGTCGCGGCAATCTGCTCGCGCCTTCGTGGTACAGTTGGTGCGCTTGGGTTTTCGATCTCTACGGGCCTTGTGATCTGGGGTGTGGTCGATGCGGTAATGCTGACCAGTCAGATCAAGGTGCTCGACAAGCGCGCAGCGGACATGATGCGCGCCCGCGACGCTGCCGCCAGGATCGCCGCCGAGGCACAAGAACTGTAACGACGCCAGACTCGATGGGAAGGTCTAAAGATGGCACAGGATATGCAGGACGCCGGTAACGTCTCCGCCGAGCTCGACGCCATGGTGTGCGATCTGATCGGCGCGTTCTTGGACGACCTTGCCGCCGGTGAAAACCCTGGCGTGGTCGTGGCAATTGAGGACGCCGCTTCCAACCGTTATCTGGCGGCGCTCGATGAGGATGGCGAAGAGGCGTGCCTCGAGGCGGCCACCAACTTTATCTCCGAGCACAAGATGGGTCTTAAGGACGAGGGCCTGGGCCGTATCGCTCGCTATGCCATCGGCTACACCGGCTGCGTCGAGATTGACGGCGGCTATCACGATGCTCTGCTCGTGAGCTTCTTCGAAACCACGCTCGAGAGTGGTTTTTCGGCATATGTGCTGTATGAGGGCATGGGCGCCGGCGATGGTTTTATGTGGAGCGACCCTGAACCTGCAGGTGAGGAAACCCCTCTCATCTAAAATCGCTAAAATAAACGAGTTTTCGGTAAAAGGCTCAATATTCCCGCTGAGCGTTGTATCGCTGGGCGGGCCGCATACGCGTGCCGGTTGTATATAGATAGAAGATAGGGGAACTACATGCGCGTAGACAATCTGAGGAACATCGCCATCATCGCTCACGTCGACCACGGCAAGACGACGATGGTCGACAAGCTCCTGCGTGCCACGGACGCCTTCCGTGCCAACCAGCAGGTCGAGGACCGCGTCCTGGATTCCAACGACCAGGAGCGCGAGCGCGGCATTACGATTCTCGCCAAGAACATCTCTATCGAGTACAAGGACGTCAAGATCAACGTCATCGACACCCCGGGCCACGCCGACTTTGGCGGCGAGGTCGAGCGCGTGCTGCGTATGGCCGACGGCGCCCTGCTGCTGGTCGACGCTTTTGAGGGCCCCATGCCCCAGACCCGCTTCGTGCTGCGTCACGCTATCGACACCGGTCTTAAGATCATGATCGTCATCAACAAGATCGACCGTCCGGGCGCCAACCCCGAGAAGGCCTACAACGACTGCCTGGACCTCATGGCCGACCTGGGTGCCACCGATGACCAGCTTGAGTTCGCCATGGAGCACGTGGTCTACGCCAGCGCCATGAACGGCTTTGCCCGCCTTGACCCCAACGACGGCAACATGGACATGTACCCGCTGCTCGATATGATCATCGACGACATGCCCGCGCCCGAGGTTGACGAGACCGCCCCGCTGGCCATGCAGTGCGTGACCATCGACCACTCCAACTTCGTTGGCCGTATCGGCATCGGTCGCGTGTACTCCGGTACCATTCACCAGGGCGACCAGATCCTGGTTGTGAAGAACGACGGCTCCAGCGCCACCGCTACCGTCAAGCAGCTCTTTACTTTCGACTACCTGGGCCGCACCGAGTGCCAGGAAGTCGGCGCCGGCGACATCGCCGCCGTCGTGGGTATCGACCGCACCGATATCGGCGATGTCTACACCGATCCCGAGAACCCTGTCGAGCTCGAGCCCATCGAGATCGACCCGCCGACCCTGTCCATCGTCTTTGAGGCTTCGACTTCCCCGCTCGTCGGTCGTGACGGTGACATCGTGGGCGCCCGTCAGCTCAAGGAGCGCCTGTTCAACGAGGCCGAGAACAACGTGACCATGAAGATCGAGGAGCTCGAGGACAAGAGCGGCGTCGAGGTCTCGGGCCGCGGCATTCTGCACCTGTCCGTCCTGATGGAGTCCATGCGCCGCGAGGGCTTTGAGTTCCAGGTCGGTCGTCCCCGCGTTCTGTTTAAGAAGGACGAGAACGGCAACAAGATGGAGCCTGTCGAGCAGGCCGTCGTCGAGTGCCCGGACGAGTACTCGGGCAAGGTCGTTGAGGTCTTCGGTACCTCCGGCGGCATCATGACGAGCATGGACACCTCGGGCATCGTGACGCACCTTGAGTTCAAGATCCCGACGCGCGGCATCATGGGTCTCAAGAACCGCATCATGAACGTCACCCACGGCGAGGGCGTGTTCTACCACACCTTCCTGGAGTATGGTCCTTACGCCGGCGAGATCGGCAACCGTCAGAACGGCGCCATGATCTCCATGACCACCGAGAAGGCCGTTGCCTATGCTCTGGGTACGCTGCAGGAGCGCGGCCAGCTGTTTGTTGAGCCGGGCACCGAGTGCTATGAGGGCATGATCGTGGGCGAGCGCAGCAAGGCTGGCGACATGGTCGTCAACATCGCGCGTACCAAGAACCTGGGCAACCAGCGTTCCTCGACCTCCGATATCTCCGTCCAGCTGGTGCCGCCCCGCACCTTCTCGCTGGAGGAAGCGCTGGAGTACATCGCCGACGACGAGCTGGTCGAGATTACTCCCAAGAACATCCGCCTGCGCAAGCGTCTGCTCAATGCCACCGACCGCAAGAAGGCCGCCGTCCGCGCCGGTCAGGTCAACAAATAAGCGCTGGGGCTTATAACCGCCAATAAGAAAGGGCGTCGACCGCAATGGTCGGCGCCCTTTTTGGTGCAAGGGGACAGGTTACTTTGCACCACGGTGGAGGAGGTTATCCCCCGAGCGGCTTTCCAGCCAAAGTAAAGTTGTTTAAACATATACATAATTCCACAGGATATAACCGCTTTGATACAAAACCGTTAACAGATAAATATCAACTGGTATTACATTAAAAGACCTCTTTACCAGCGGTTTACATGACTGTTATCTATATTGTATTTTATGCATTGTAGCATAGACGAACCGTCTTAGAAGTTGCCCCCAATGGGTTCTTGCAATGCGCTAGGTAGGTTCTCGTAGATGTTGGGGCTTGTGTTCGATCCGACGATTCGCCGTATTCCACACTGTGTTGTAGGAATTAAGGGACAACTATGGACGCACACCGCTCGCGGTCGCTTGGTATGGCGGCCTTGATCTTCATTTTGATTAGCCTCACCGCCGCAGTTTTTCACGGCGCATCCCCCGTGCGCGCCGATGACGTTGCGAAGCCCGATCCGATTGCGATCGATGGGGATACGGCGACGGTTGATGTCAGGCTGTATACCGATGAGCACCACACTCAAAAGCTCGAGGATCCCGTAACGTCCACTTCGACGCTCTATGGAGCTTTCTCGGCACAATTCAAAGGCAGCAAGGCGCCTACGCCCGAGAAGAACATCGCTGTCTATAAGCTGCCCGACACCATTGTCGTTGACGACAACGACGGCGGCGACCTCATGGAGGGTCCGGAAGCCACTGCCGCCAAGGCTGGCACGTGGAAGATTAAGGACAATAAGGTCGTCTTTGTGTTTGACAAAAACTGGCTTGCGTCAAACCCTGCGGAGATTTATGTCGGAGCCAATTTCTCGTTCGAGCTTGCAGGCAAGGGCACCGGCTCAGGCAGCAGCGCATCTGTCGTGTTCCCTGGTGTGGGAACGATCAAAATCCCTACCAAGGACGGCAAAGTCACGGGGACGAAGTCGGGGACCTTCTCCCAGGGCGCAGATGGCGTGGCCAAGGTTACCTGGACTGTTACGCTTACCGTAGAGTCGTATGCTACGGACGTTAGCTTCACTGATGCGCTGGGCGACAACTTCGACTTTGTGAACGACAGTTTCAAGCTCGACGGCAAGAAGCTTGACTCCCAGCCGATGATCGACGGCCAGGTCGTAACCCTCGACAGCCTGGGCAACCTTTCCCAGGGCAACCACACGATCACGTACGATACGGTGCTGAAGAGCGGCGTTGCCGCGAACGGCGGCGATTTGATCAAAGCTGAGAATACGGCAACGTGGAATTGGGCTGGCTCAAGCGACAGCGATAACAGAACAGCTACGGCTGAGCCTGTTACATTCGGCTATGACATGATCAAGAAGTCCAATGGCTCAGGCACGCCGTCGGACATCAAGTGGACGGTCAAGCTCAACCAAGGCAAGCTCAAGGCCGACATGAGCGGCTACATGTTCACTGATAATCTGGACGGAAAACAGACGTATACGGGCAACTTTACGGTTTACAAAGGCGACTCGGAGGCGAGCGGAGTCAAGATTTGTGAAAGAAAACTTGAACCTAAGGATAATTCCTTTTCCTATACGTTCCCGAACAACCTTGAGGATAAGTACGCCACCTACTGCATCGTTTATCACACCAAGATGAACGACACGAGCTCGTACGACACTGTGCGCAACAGCGCGGCCATCGAGCGCGGAGGCTCCGTTTCCGGTAGCGATGATGGCAGTTTCACGCCGCAGCTGACGGGTGTTGTGCCGATCGCCAAGAGGCTCGTGAGATACGATGAGGCGGCGACGACGGGCAGGGCGACGTGGGAGACGCAGGTCGCGCTGAAGGCGATCGTCAATGCGGCCCATCCAGGCGAGGTGACGGTGAAGGACACGTTTCAGTCGGCATGGTCGCAGAAGCTTGGTGTCGACGAAAGCTCCATTACCATTAAAATCGGCAATACCAAGCTGGTTCCGGGCACCGACTGGAGACCAACGACCAGCTATCCGGGTAATGAAACAAAGAAAAACTACGACCTCAAAATCATCGTTACCGACAACGTGAAAGCCGCTCTCGAGAACGAGGACTACGCCGTTATCACCTACGACACCACATCAGAAGCGCTGTCGGGCTGGTACTCAAACTTCGCAGCGGTCGAAGCACCGGGCCTGAGACTACAGTGGCCGTTCACCGAACCCGTCAAGTACGTTGTCAACCAAGAAACGGCGCCCGCGGTCGAGAAGCCGGAAACGGAGTCGAAGGTGTCTTGGGTTGAGAACTTCGATTGGCATACCGTTGACGGCTCGGATGAGAAGGGTGCCTGGATCGTCGACTGGACGGTGTATGCAAACCGCCAAAAGGGTAATAAGGGCGCAAATGGCGAGTTCGAATACTATGGAGCTGGAAAGCTGGGCGGGAAACCGCTGAATATCGTTGATAGCCTTCCGGATGGTATGAGCTATGTTGCGAATTCCGCAAAGTATACGCTCGTGCAGAACCCCTATGATAAACATACGGGGCTTCATCGCGGAGGCGAGGCCAAGGAGGTCGTTACGGGTCGGACGCTCGCCGCCGACAACGTCAGCCGCAACGGCAATACGGTCACCTTCTCCATCCCCACGACTGAGCTTGAAAGCTATGCCGGCTACGCAAAGCTCACGTACAAGACGGCGGTCAAGCGCGGTGAGCTCGATACCTCCACAAACGAGGTGAAGTTCACCAACAAGGCCAGCGCCGAGTCGGGAAGCAAGAAGTTCGAATCCGGCAGTGGCACCGTCACCATCAAGAACAACGTTATCAAAAAGACTGGTGAACAGGTCAGTAGTAGCAACCGCATTAAGTACACCATTCTTGTTAACGAGTCTGCCGTTGCCCTTAAAAACGGCACCGACTTCCTTGAGCTCGTCGATACCATGGATGCCAAGTGCACGCTGGTGCCGTCGACGCTTAAGGTCTATGAGTGGGTGTATGGTGCCTGGTCACCGCTGGCTGATAAGGACTATTCGTCGAAGGTGGAGCAGGTCAAGGATGAAACTGGCTCGCGTACGAAGTTGACGCTTAAGGTACCCGACAAGAAATACCTCCAGGTCGAGTATGAGGTTATCCCGACCGGAAACCCTGGCAACAAGGTTCCTCTATCCAATACCGCCATGCTTACGGGTGTGAAGGACGGTTCTGCGACTGATGATCAAACATGGGAAATTAAAAAAGCTTCTGCCAGCGCAGGTGGCAACGGCTACGGCATCACGATGACCAAGTATGACGCCCAGCAGGTCGGTGCGACGCTCGAGCGTGCGGAGTTTACGCTCTACAGCGTGAATATGGACCAGGTTGCAACGGTGGGTATCGAGAATGCAAGGACTAAGTTTGAAGCCGCCCCCACCGACGCCAACGGCAAAATCTCGTTTGGCGCAGAAGACAAGGCGATGGTAAATTGCGTGCTTTACCAGCTCGTGGAGACGAAAGCGCCTGACGGCTATGCCGCGGCGGCGCCCACGTGGATCATGCTTAAGGGTAATGCTGACGATGAGGAGTATCAAACTGAGCTCAATAAAGCGAAGAGCATCGTCAAAGACTCCGAAATCATCGGCGATGACAAAAAGGACGAGATCTGGATCTACGACAATCGCCTAACGGGCTCTGCGGTTATTAAAGCAAAGAAAGTGCTTGAAGGTGGCACTTTCAAGGCGGGGCAGTTCTCGTTCGTGCTCAAGGACGCCGAGGGCAAGGTGCTCCAGACGGTGACCAATAATGACAAGGGAAATGTCTCCTTTGACGTCAAGTACAACAAGGCGGGAACCTATACCTACACCATCTCCGAGGTCGAGCCCGAGGGCGCCGTCGACCATGTTAAAGATCACATCACCTATGACAGGACCGTGTACAACGTCACGGTTAAGGTAACTAATGGCACGGACCAGCTCGACGCCCTAGTTACCTATAACGATGGCTCTCAGAATCCGCCGACCTTTACCAACAAGTACTCGACTACGCTACCTGAGGCGGGCGGGGCTGGCTTGACTATGACATATCTTGCCGGCGCTTCGCTGTTGTGTTTTGCCGCGACGTGGATGCATGCTCGTCGCCACCGTGGTCTTGATCGAGATGGTCGCCGTGAGTAAACTGCACCGCCGCTTGTTGACCGTCATGATGGTGGCCATGACGACTATCCTCGCTTTTGCAGCGTCGCCCGAGACGGCCCGTGCTGCCGATGCCGGAGCCATCACGATTGGCGGCGACGTCGCGACGCAATACGATGCATACCAGCTCTTTTCGGCAACTGTTACCGATAAAGCCGGCTCCGATCAAAAGGTCGCGACGGACTTGGCGTGGGCGAGCGATGCAGCTCGTCAGGCTGTCCTTCCCGTTCTTTATGATGCGGGGTTTGATAGCTCGGCATCGACGGCGCAAGAGGCTGCCGAGTGGCTGAATGCCGACGGACATATGTCGACCGCTCTGGCGGCAAGGCTCGCCTGTGCGATTTGCAATGCAGGTGCCGCTTCTGTTCCCCTCAACGCGGGTATGGCGGCCGAGCTGCCCTGTGGCTACTGGCTCATCGTCGCCGACGACGACGCCATCGCCCAGGGCGAGGCCGGCACCGCGCCGATCATGG
>DAIMBN010000054.1:177-8938 GCA_036718335.1 Coriobacteriaceae bacterium | reverse complement strand
GACGGGGTTCGCATTGCGAGCCCCGTCTTTTTTGTTTTTCGGTCCCTCGACATCGATTGCTCAAACTGCCATGTTCTGTGATTTGCGTCGTATCGGGTGCCCTGCCGTTGGACAATAAAATTGCACCATTCGAGCAATAATTTGCGTTGACCTGCTGAAGAATTGTCTCTGCCTTGTAGCGACATATAGTTCCAGCGGTAAGATGCTTGGGTATCGCAATTTGGTCTGCGGCTGTGTGCCGCACGCATGGGGCGCTTTTGCGCCTGCGAAAGGATCTTTGAATAACATGAAGGCAATCATCCCCGCCGCCGGTCTTGGCACGCGTTTTCTACCTGGCACCAAGTGCACGCCCAAAGAGATGCTGCCGGTGCTCGACAAGCCCGTCATCCAGTACGTCGTCGAGGAGGCGCTCGATCCCGAGGAGGTCGACGATGCCATCATCGTTACTTCTCCCGGTAAGCCCGAGCTACTGAACTACTTCCAGCCCGATCGCTCGCTCGAGAACCTGCTGCGCGAGCGCGGCAAGAACGCCTATGCCGACGCCGTCGCCCACGCTGGCGGTATGCCGGTCGACTTTCGCTATCAGTATGAGCCCAAGGGCCTCGGTCATGCTATTCGCTCTGCTGCCGACGCCGTGGCGGGGGAGAACTTCCTGGTTCTTCTGGGCGACTACGTTGTGCCTAATCGCGACATCTGCGACAAGATGCTCGCCGTTTCCAAGGAGCACGGTGGCGCTTCGGTTATCGCCGTCGCTGCTTGCTCGCCCGAGGAAGTCAGCCGCTACGGCGTTATCGCCGGCGAGCGCGTTGGTTCGCTCGAGGGCGCCGAGGGCGTTGCCGATGCCGAGCCGGGCGCTGTCTGGCGCATCGGCGGTCTGGTCGAGAAGCCCGCTCCCGAGGCGGCTCCGTCCAACCTGTACATCGTCGGTCGCTACCTGCTGAGCCCGCTGGTCATGGACCTGCTGGCCGATCAGCAGGCCGGCAAGGGCGGCGAGATCCAGCTGACTGACGCCATGGCCCGCTCGCTCGACCGCGAGGCCATGTACGCTGTCGTCATCGACCCGCTGTCGGGCTACGACACCGGCACGCCTTCTGGCTGGATGGCCACCAACGCCCTCATGGCTGCAAGCGATCCTCGCTTTGCCGGCGCCTTCTGGGACGCCATCGACGAGCGCGGCGGCTTGATGCGCAAGTAAGCCTTCGGACATCGACATTTACGGGCGCGGCCCTCGGTTCGCGCCCGTTTTTTATAAGAGCTTCGATTGTCGACTCTCTGTTCACAGAAAATATATGAACAGATGTTCGATACACATACATTTACCTGCGTATTTTCTGTCGAAAAACTTTGCTACTCCAAAAACTCAATCGCGTCAAGGCTTTTCTTGCCCAACGGTCGGTACCTGATAAACTATTAGGTTGCGATAACTGGCGAAGCTATGCCTCGCCAACCCACCGAGCATTTCCGTGAAGGAGGAAAAACCTGGTGACCTACGCATATACTGCCACTGAGCGCAAGCGCGTCAGCTTCGGGAAAATCCCGGAGGCCATGGAGCTCCCCAACCTTATCTCTGTTCAAAGGGAATCCTTTGAGCGTTTTAAGGACGAGGGTCTTCGTGAGGCGTTCAAGGAATCCAGCCCCATCCAGAGCCAGAACCATGTTCTCGAGGTTACCTTCGGCGAGCATCAGTTCGGCGACCCCGCGCACACCGTCGAGGAGTGCCGCGAGAAGGATATGACCTATCAGGCTCCGCTTCTGACCGACGTCCGTCTCACCAACAAGGAGACCGGCGAGATCAAGGAGCAGCTCGTCTTTATGGGCGACTTCCCCATGATGACCGATCAGGGCACCTTCATCATCAACGGTACCGAGCGTATCGTCGTCTCGCAGCTCGTCCGCTCCCCGGGCGTGTACTACAGCTCCGAGATGGATTCGGGCAAGCAGATCTACAAGGCCCAGATCATCCCGTCCCGCGGTGCCTGGCTCGAGTTTGAGGTCGACAAGCGCGACCAGCTCATGGTCTCCATCGACCGTAAGCGCAAGCAGAGCGCCACGATGTTCCTGCGCGCCCTTGGCATCGCCGTCACCAACGACGACATTATCGAGCTACTCGGCAACTCCGATGTGATCAAGCGCACCCTGGAGCGCGACACCGCCCTCACCCGCGAGGACGCCCTCATCGAGATCTACCGTCGTCTGCGCCCGGGCGAGCCTCCCACCGTGGACGCTTCCCGCAGCCTGCTCGAGGGTCTGCTCTTCAACCCGCAGCGCTACGACCTGGCCCGCGTCGGTCGTTACAAGGTCAACAAGAAGCTCAACCTCACCACCGAGGAAGAGGTCACGGTGCTCACCGACGAGGATATCGTCGCGACGCTGCGCTACCTCCTGTCCCTCGCTGCCGGCGAGCAGGGCTTCAAGGTCGACGACATCGACCACTTTGGCAACCGCCGCATCCGTACCGTCGGCGAGCTCGTCGCCAACCAGTTCCGTATCGGCATGAGCCGTATGGAGCGCGTCGTCCGTGAGCGCATGAGCTCCCAGGACATCGACGAGATCACCCCGCAGTCGCTCATCAACATCCGCCCGATCGTGGCCTCCATCAAGGAGTTCTTCGGCTCCTCTCAGCTCTCGCAGTTCATGGACCAGGCGAACCCCCTGACCGGTCTGACCCACAAGCGCCGTCTGTCCGCACTCGGCCCTGGCGGTCTTGCCGGCCACAAGTCCGGCTCCAGCCGCCGCACCAACGTGCCGACGGCCGTCCGCGACGTTCACAATTCGCACTACAGCCGCATGTGCCCGATCGAGACCCCCGAAGGCCCCAACATCGGCCTGATCGGCTCGCTCGCCCTCTACGCCCGCGTCAACGAGTACGGCTTCATCGAGGCCCCGTTCCGCCGCGTCGAGAACGGCGTTGCCACCGACCAGATCGACTGGATGACCGCTGACGAGGAAGAGAAGCACGTCATCGCGCCGGCCAACACGCCGCTCGATCCCAAGACCAACGAGTTCATCACGACCGATGCCGAGGGTAAGATCGTCCGTCCGCACACCGTGATCGCCCGTACCCGCGACTTCGACGGCTCCTTCGGCGCTCCCGCCGACGTGCCCGTCGAGGACGTCGACTACATGGACGTCTCGCCGCGTCAGATGCTCTCCGTCGCAGCCACGCTGATCCCGTTCCTTGAGCACGACGACGCCAAGCGTACGCTGATGGGCGCCAACATGCAGCGTCAGGCCGTGCCGCTGGTTCACCCTGCCGCTCCCTATGTCGGTACCGGCATGGAGCGTCGCGCCGCTCTGGACTCCGGCGAGGTCACCCTGGCCAAGAACGCCGGCGAGGTCATCTTTGCCGACGCCGCCAAGATCATCGTCAAGCATGCCGGCGGCATGGACGAGTACCACCTGGCCAAGTACCAGCGCTCCAACCAGTCCACCTGCATCAACCACCGTCCGCTCGTTCGCGTTGGTGACACCGTTGAGCAGGGCGAGCCTCTGGCCGACGGTCCTTCGACCGATCACGGCGAGCTCGCACTGGGTCAGAACCTCACCGTGGCCTACATGCCGTGGGAAGGCTTTAACTACGAGGACGGTATCGTCGTGTCCGAGCGCCTGGTGGCCGAGGACCTGCTGACGACCATCAACATCACCCGTCACGAGATCGACGCCCGCGACACCAAGCTCGGCCCCGAGGAGATCACCCGCGAGATCCCGAACCTCTCCGAGGACATGCTTGCCAACCTCGACGAGGACGGCATCATCCGCATCGGCGCCGAGGTCGGCCCTGGCGACATCTTGGTCGGCAAGGTCACGCCTAAGGGCGAGAGCGCTCTGACCGCCGAGGAGCGCCTGCTGCGCGCCATCTTCGGTGCCAAGGCCCACGACGTCCGCGACACCTCCCTTAAGATGCCTCACGGCGCTTACGGCCGCGTCATCGACGTCGTCCGCTTTAGCCGCGAGAACGGCGACGACCTGGCCCCCGGCGTCAACGAGCAGGTGCGCGTCTACGTCGCCCAGCGTCGTAAGATCCAGCAGGGCGATAAGATCGCCGGCCGCCACGGCAACAAGGGTGTTATCTGCAACGTTCTGCCGGTCGAGGACATGCCCTACATGGCTGACGGTACCCCGATCGACGTTATCCTCAACCCGCTGGGCGTTCCTTCGCGTATGAACGTCGGCCAGCTGCTCGAGTGCCACCTTGGCTGGGCTGCTGCGTGCGGTTGGGATACCGAGCAGGCCGACTCCGACAAGTACGTCCCCGGTCCGTTCTTCACCGCCACGCCCGTCTTCGACGGCGCCAAGGAGGACGAGATCGCCGAGGTCATCCGTCGTGCCAACAAGAACATGCTCAACAAGGCTACCGCTGCCTTTGGCGATCACATGCGCCCCGAGTTCGTCACCCAGCTTGACGAGCGCGGCAAGACCCGCCTGTTCGACGGCCGCACCGGCGAGGAGTTCCGCGAGCCCATTACCGTGGGTACGTCCTACATCCTCAAGCTCGGCCACATGGTCGACGACAAGATCCACGCCCGTTCGACTGGCCCTTACAGCCTGGTTACCCAGCAGCCTCTGGGCGGCAAGGCTCAGTTCGGCGGCCAGCGCTTCGGCGAGATGGAAGTTTGGGCACTGTACGCTTACGGTGCTTCCAACGTCCTGCAGGAGATCCTGACCGTCAAGTCCGACGATACCGTGGGCCGTGTCAAGACCTACGAGTCCATCGTCAAGGGCGAGAACGTTCCTGTCCCGGGTATCCCCGAGTCCTTCAAGGTTCTCGTCAAGGAGATTCGCTCCCTCGCACTGGACATCGAGCCCATGCACGATGCCGACGAGGACGCCTCCGCCCCTGTGACCGCCGAGGAGACCTCTGCTCTCGACGACCTGGCTGCGCTCGCCGGCGTTGACGCCGACGTCGAGGCCGAGGATGCCGAGACCGCCGAGGCACCCGAGGCTGTCGCCGCCACGACCACTGATAAGGAGTAGTTGACTGTGGCAGATTTCGAAGCTACTGATTTTGACTCGGTAAAGATCTCCCTTGCCTCCGCCGACCAGATCCGTTCCTGGTCGCACGGTGAGGTCAAGAAGCCGGAGACCATCAATTACCGTACCCTCAAGCCCGAGAAGGACGGCCTGTTCTGCGAGAAGATCTTCGGTCCCGCCAAGGACTGGGAGTGCTCCTGCGGCAAGTACAAGGGCATCCGCTTTAAGGGCATCGTCTGCGAGCGCTGCGGCGTCGAGGTCACCTCGGCCAAGGTGCGTCGCGACCGCATGGGTCACATCGAGCTCGCCGCTCCCGTGTCCCACATCTGGTACTTCAAGAGCCCCACGAGCTTCCCGATGAGTCGTATGCTCGACATCAAGTCCAAGGACCTCGAGAAGGTTCTGTACTTCGCCAGCTACATCATCACCGAGGTTGACTATGAGGCCCGCGAGGCCGACGCCGACGACCTGCGCGAGGAGCTCGCCGCCGATCTGGAAGAGATCGATGCCGAGTGCGCCCGCCAGATCGAGTCCCTCAAGGAGCAGGGCAACCCCGAGAACTTTGACGAGTTCTCCGACGAGGAGCCGCTGACCCCCGAGGAGATCGCCTCTGGCATCGTCGACATCGAGGAAGAGTGCAAGGACGAGAAGCAGCTCCGCACGGACGCCTTCAACGCCTTCATGAAGCTCAGCGAGCGCGACCTCATTTCCGATGAGCCGCTGTTCCGTGAGATGACCCGTTACTACTCCATGTACTTCAAGGGCGGCATGGGTGCCGAGGCCGTCCGCGACCTGCTCGCTGCCATCGACCTCCCCTCCGAGGCCGAGAAGCTCAAGGCCATCATCGCCGACGAGGACTCCCAGAAGCAGAAGCGCGAGAAGGCCGTTAAGCGCCTCGAGGTCGTTGACGCCTTCCTGAAGGGCGGCAACAGCCCCGCGAACATGATCCTGGACGTCATTCCGGTCATTCCGCCCGATTTGCGCCCGATGGTCCAGCTTGACGGTGGCCGCTTCGCCGCGTCCGACCTCAACGACCTGTACCGTCGCGTGATCAACCGTAACAACCGACTCAAGCGCCTGCTCGACCTGGACGCCCCTGCGATCATCGTGAATAACGAGAAGCGCATGCTCCAGGAGTCCGTGGACGCCCTGTTCGACAACGGCCGTCGTGGTCGCCCGGTCTCTGGCCGTGGCGGTCGCCCGCTCAAGTCGCTCGCCGAGGCCCTCAAGGGCAAGCAGGGTCGTTTCCGTCAGAACCTGCTGGGCAAGCGTGTCGACTACTCCGGCCGTTCGGTAATCGTTACCGACCCCAAGCTGCTGCTGCACCAGTGCGGTCTGCCCAAGACCATGGCGCTGGAGCTCTTCAAGCCCTTCGTCATGAAGCGCCTGGTCGAGCTTGGCAAGGTCGAGAACATCAAGGGCGCCAAGCGCGCTATCGACCGCGGTGCCACCTTTGTGTGGGATATCCTCGAAGAGGTCATCGACGGCCGCGTCGTGCTGCTCAACCGTGCACCGACCCTGCACCGTCTGTCCATCCAGGCCTTTGAGCCGGTGCTGGTCGAGGGCAAGGCTATCCACCTGCACCCGCTGGTCTGCTCGCCCTTCAACGCCGACTTCGACGGCGACCAGATGTCTGTCCACGTGCCGCTGTCCAGCCAGGCTCAGGCCGAGGCCCGCGTGCTCATGCTCTCTGCGAACAACCTGCGCTCGCCGGCATCCGGCAAGCCGGTCAACATCCCTTCGCAGGACATGATCATCGGTGTGTACTACCTCACCCAGGTTCGCGAGGGTCTGCCGGGCGAGAACCACGTGTTCTCGAGCTTCGACGACGCGCTGCACGCCTATGACTGCCGCTCCGAGGTCGACATGCAGGCCAAGATCCAGGTCCGCGTGTCCGCTGCCGATGCCAATGTCATCAACGAGGACGGCACCCGTATCTTCCGCGTCAAGAACGGCAAGAACGAGTTTGTCGACTACGACGTCACCGGCAACAAGACCGCGCGCTTCGAGACTTCTATCGGCCGCATCATCTTCAACCGCCAGTGCCTGCCCGAAGACTATGAGTTCATGAACTACAAGATGGTCAAGGGCGATGTGGCCAAGCTGGTTGCGGACTGCTGCGATCGTTACCCCGAGGCCAAGGTCGGCCCGATCCTCGACGCCATCAAGTACTCCGGCTTCCACTACGCTACCCGCGCCGGCCTCACCATCTCGGTGTGGGACGCTCTCATCCCTGCCGAGAAGCAGGAGCTGCTCGACCGCGCCCAGGCCAACGTCGACCAGATCAACGAGTACTTCGAGGAGGGCTTCATCAACGAGACGGAGCGCCACATCGAAGTCGTTAACGAGTGGACCGCTTGTACCGATAAGGTTGCAGCGCTCATGCTCGACATGTTCGACGAGGAGAACCCGCTGTACATGATGGCCGACTCCGGCGCCCGTGGTTCTAAGACCCAGCTGCGTCAGCTCGGCGGCATGCGTGGCCTGATGGCAGACATGTCCGGCGAGACGATCGACCTTCCCATTAAGGCGAACTTCCGCGAGGGCCTGCTGCCGCTTGAGTACTTCATTTCGACCTACGGCGCCCGTAAGGGCCTGGTCGATACCGCATCCCACACCTCGGACTCTGGTTACCTGACCCGTCGTCTGGTCGACGTGGCCCAGGACGTCATCGTCCGCGAGGAGGACTGCGGTACGCACGAGGGCGTCACCTACAACCTCATCATCCCCGGCACCACCGACCTCAACACCGACCTTGTCGGCCGTTGCTTCATCGAGGACGTCGTGGCTCCCGATGGCACCGTACTCTTTGAGCAGGACGGCTACATCGAGAAGGTCGCCGACATCCAGAAGATGGTCGATGCCGGCCTTAAGAAGGTCAAGCTCCGCGCGCTGCTCCCCTGCCGCTCCAAGTACGGCGTTTGCCAGAAGTGCTACGGCTGGGATCTTTCCACTCGTCGTCCGGTCGCCATCGGTACCGCCGTCGGCATTATTGCCGCCCAGTCCATCGGCGAGCCCGGTACGCAGCTTACGATGCGTACCATTCACTCCGGCGGCGTCGCTGGCGTCGACGATATTACGCAGGGTCTGCCTACGGTCAGCCGTATGTTCGATATCGTCGGCAACGTCAACGAGAAGATTCTGGGTCGCGAGGCCGAGCTGGCTCCGTACTCCGGTCACCTCTCGATTAAGCCCGAGAAGTCCGAGTACGTGCTGACGCTCACCGACTCCGAGGATCACACCCGTGTCCTCGACGAGCGTCGCGTCCCCGCTTCGGTGCGCTTCATGCCTGAGATCGAGGACGGCTGCGAGGTTCGCGCCGGCGACCAGATCACCAAGGGCTTCGTCAACTTCCGCAACCTGCGCAAGCTGACCGACATCGAGTCGACGATGCACACCTTCGTCGAGAGCGTCAAGGACGTCTACACCAGCCAGGGCGTCGACCTGAACGACAAGCACATCGAGGTGCTCGCACGTCAGATGCTGCGTCGCGTTCAGATCACCAACCCCGGCGACTCCAAGTACCTGCTTGGTCAGTACGTCGACCGCTATGAGTTCGCCGACGAGGTCGAGCGTGTTGCCCGTCTGGGCGGTCAGGCTCCCGTGGCCGAGCCCGTCATCCTGGGTACGCTCAAGGTCGCGTCCAACATCGACTCCTGGCTGTCGAGCGCTTCGTTCATCCGTACCGCTGGCGTCCTTACCGAGGCTGCCATCGAGGGCAAGGTCGACCACCTGCTCGACCTTAAGTCCAACGTCATCGTCGGTAAGAAGATCCCGGCCGGTACCGGCC
>DAIMBN010000054.1:0-167 GCA_036718335.1 Coriobacteriaceae bacterium | reverse complement strand
CCTCAAGCCGTACGCCAACGCCAAGCTGACGTATCGCACGGCCGACGGCTATGTCGACATCGACGGCCCGGCTTCGCCCAACGCCAAGTCGCTGCCCGAGTGGGCTCCTGTGGAGCTCAAGGACCTGGACGAGCAGCTCCCGCAGCAGCTCGACTGGGCCGGCTACG
>DAIMBN010000011.1:0-45815 GCA_036718335.1 Coriobacteriaceae bacterium | reverse complement strand
AACCCGCGACCCCAACCTTGGCAAGGTTGTGCTCTACCAACTGAGCCATGTCCGCATATGTAAAACAAAACGGGCGCCGGAGCGCCCGGATGTTGCCTGGAGGCGAAGCCCGGATTCGAACCGGGGGTAAAGGCTTTGCAGGCCTCTGCCTTACCACTTGGCCACTTCGCCGAAAAAGGACCGCCTAAACGGTCCGTAAATGCAATGGAGCGGACAACGGGGCTCGAACCCGCGACCCCAACCTTGGCAAGGTTGTGCTCTACCAACTGAGCCATGTCCGCTTGCGGGTTATTAATTTACGCGAGTTGTCCAAAAGACGCAAGTACTTTTTTCAAAAAAGTTGTCTGCCGCATGTTCTCGGTAGCTAAACGCGCCAAAGCGATTGGCTAGGCACACGATTCGAGCGCTCCGCTAAACAGCTTCACCATCTGCACGCGCGTGCCGGCGCCGTCTGTACGACGCGCAACCTCCACGTTATCGACGAGCATACGCATAAGCTTGATACCACGGCCGCGCTCCTCGGATGCGACCGGTTCGCTCGTTTTATCGATAGAATAGCCGGCACCTCGATCAAGCACCTCAACCACAACGCGATCGCCATAGGCCTGAACCGTCAGGACGCACCCGACACCGCCCGCATGGTCATAGGCATTACCCAGTGCCTCCCCCGACGCCAATGCGACATCGTAGCACTCGTCGCGGCGCAACGGAAGCGATTCAAGGAGTTCGGCGATGTGATGTCGGTAGTATGGAAGATTCTCGATACCCTGACGGACCTCGACGCTCTTACTCCAGCGAGGCAGCTCCCCCACCGGAATGGCGGGAATAGACTCCCGTGCCGGACCCGCGACATGAAGGATATCGACAAGACGAGCAATCTCCAAAAAGCGAACAACTTCGCCTGATGCATTGACGAGCGAAAGCAGGCCTTCTCGCCTCATGAGCTCACGAGCGCGCGTAAGCAGGAATGCCAAGCCCGTCGAATCGATAAAGCCAACAGCCTGACAGTTGATGACGACACGACGCACGCCGCGGTCAACCAAAGCATCCAACCGCCGACGCAGCGCAGGCACCGTGGCGATGTCGATATCGCCCGGTGGCGTCAAAACCGCTATGTCATTCCACTCATTCATACGACCATGGTTCCCCAAAAAAGCCCACTCGATGCATTTGTTTCCCCAACCGTGCGGATTCAGCCCGTCCAGCGTCGTCTATGAACGACCCCGTAAAAACTCAAGGGACACCAATGCAATGTCGTCGTCCAGCGCCGATTCGGTAAATCGGTCGAGCTCGCCCAAGACCTTGCCGCAAATGCCCGACACGCCCTCCCCCGAAACAGAAAGCAGAAGGTCGCGCAAGCGCTGCTCGCCAAAGAATGCTCCGGTGCGGTCACGGGCCTCAATCGTTCCATCCGTATACATAAAGAGCATGTCGCCGGGGGCGAACGTAAAGGCACCCGTCTCGTACACCATGCCTTCGAATGCACCGATTACGCCCGATTGGCATCCAAGCAGTTCGACCTCTCCCCCACGGGCCTCGCCGCCGCCCAGCGGCATCGACTCTGGCCTGATGACCATGGTCGGAGGATGGCCCGCCGAACAATACGTTGCGCGTCCGGCTTTAAGGTCAATCTTGGCGATAAAGGCCGTCACGAACGTCTCGACCCTCGAAAAGCCCATGAGCATGCTGTTAAGGGAGCGCGCCATGCGGGCCGGGCCAGCGCCCTCCCAGGCATATGCCGTCAGGGCCGTCTTGACGAGCGCGGACATCGATGCAGCCTCAATGCCTTTGCCAGACACATCACCCAGAATCATGACGGCGCAGTCGTCGGGAAGTCGGATGAGCGTATAGAAATCGCCGCCGACCAACGCCGAGTTCGTGGCCGACAGGTACACCGAATCGGTTGCGATACCCGGAACATCCCCCAGGGAATTTCTCATGCCGATCTGGAGGGTCTGAGCGATATGGCGCTCCTCGCGCTTTTGAGATTCGCCTTCGTAGATCAGTTCAAAGTCATGCGCCAAGTGCACCAAGTAGTCATATTCAAGGTCATCAATCGGCTCTTGGCTGCCATCACGAAGCAGCAGCGCGCGCGTCGTCGGGCCCTTCGCAACAGAAGCAGGGACAATTGCGTCGCTGCTGTGCTTGCCATCACCCTCAGAACGCGGGCGCCCCGCCTCGATGCCGGTGTCGACGTAGAGACCTTGGCAAGGTAGACCATGCGCCCTAAGCCAGCCTCCCATAGGCATCGATTCGTCAACGCGAGTTATACGGACGTGTTTAAGGTCCTCGGCACTCGTGCCGCCCAAAACAGACGCCCCAAAGCCATCAGGGCCAGCCCCCAGACGTGCCGCTGGCGCCGTCGTGGAAAAGAAAAGCTTCTCGGGATCGTCAGGCAAAGCAACGCGACTGCCGCCTTCAAAATCTATGACGTAGGCGTCCAGACTAGCGTCATACTCCACGGAACAGAAATGGCAATTGAGCACGGCGCAAATTTCGGCCGACACCGCACGCGAGGCGGCAACAGGATCATCAAGATAGGCAAACAACTCATCCCGAAGCACATTAAGCGAGCGGCCAAGCTCGGCCGTGCGACGAGAGCGAAGGCTCGATGCCATGCCGACCAGCTGGATAGACAGGTAATCGCAAATGACCTCGAGTACATTAACGTCATAGGCGAGCGGTGCCTGGGGGCGTTTCCAGCCAACTTCCAGCACGCCAAGGATCTGCGTACCGTAAAAAACGGGAAGACAGATCTCGCTGCGGTACGGAGGCATATCCTGCACGCGCAACAGGTGCTTAGAACGATTGTCCAAATCCATAAACATGCCCGAGGCGACACGATCGCCCTCAAGGTCCTGCTGAATCGACAGACGGCAAGCGCGCGACTCGCGAAGCACGTACGTCGGGATGCCCGCGCCATACGGCATAAACTCGGGCAGATAGCTATCCTCAAGCTCCTTAGAAACACCACGGAGCTTAAAGCCACCGCTCTCCGAAAAATAAATCGCAGCTCCAGAAGCATTGAGCGTTCCGACGAGCTGATTTAAAACGGTATCAAGCAGGCTGGGTAGCTCATCGGAGCCCACAGTGCTCATAATGACCGAAAGCGTGCCAGAGAGACGCTTATTTGCCACTCTAAGCTCCGATAACGCACGCTTGAGTTGACGGTCGTGAGAATACTGTTCCTCAATACTGTGAAGTGCCACCAGGACACGTGGCGCGCGGCGCCCAAAGACACGTGGAGGCGTTACGGAGCCTGCGCGAACCAAGACGGGGATAAAAGAGCCGTCACTCAGCTTGAGCATCAGTTCGTTCTCGGAGCCATCAGTTTCAAATGGCAGACGATGTTCCGTCGCACGTTCAAAAGCGGATGAGTACAGAACGTCTTTAACATCTCCACCGATGACGTCGGCGCGTTCCTCGCACATCAAACCAAGTAAGCGATTATTCACATGCAGAATGGTTCCGTCGAGCTCGCAGATGATGACAGCATCGCTCGTGATCTCGACTAGTTGGGCAACGTCTGCCCACTCATTGCGCTCAAGCGTTTCCATCGTTAACCTCACCGTCTATCGGTAACAAAAAAGCCTCCGAAGAGGCTTCTCAAATGCGATGGTGTCGGAGGCGGGACTTGAACCCGCATGACCAAAAAGCGGTCACTAGCACCTCAAGCTAGCGCGTCTGCCAATTCCGCCACTCCGACATGCTATGTTGTTGATTCGCGGTTCGTTTTGTTGAACCCGCGCGTTCAACGAGGAAGATAATAACCTATGATTCGAGAATTGCGCAAGCACTTTTTTGAAAAAAGTTTACGAATTTGTAAATGCGCAGGTAGATTCGTGTATCCGGTCCCGAATCGGTGTTGCCTCCCGGCGCGTCCTCGGGCATGAGCGATATTTTGCTGCGCACTTCGTGCTGCAAAATATCGCTCCCCCTGCGGAATGCGCCGGGAGGCAACACCGATTCTGGGCCTGCAAATACATACTTCAGGCACAGTTCTCAAACATGTTCTGGGGGCTGATGTAAATTTGGTGGCTCGGCAAAGCCGAGCCCTTATATGGGGAGGCCGGAGCTAAAGCTCCGGCCTCACTAACTTTCCTATTAGATTAAGTGAGCGATCGAGGAATCGCACTCCCCTCCTCTGCCGAGTTACCGCAGGGCCTGCCCTGAAGTTACTTTTCAGAACACTCCGCAGGACGCAAGAAACCCCCGCCGCACGAAGTGCGCAGCGGGGGTTTCTTGCATGTCCGAGGACGTTCTGAAAAGTAACTTCAGGGCGGGCCCGGACGATAACAACCGGCTACAAGTCGATGTGCGATTCCTTGATCGGGAACGGCTCCGCGAAGTGGCAGGCGCAGCAGTGACCCGGTGCGACCTCCTTAAACTCGGGAAGCTTCTCAGAGCAGATACCCTGCGCGATCGGGCAACGGGTGTGGAAACGGCAACCGGTCGGCGGATCCAGCGGTGACGGCGGATCGCCGGCAAGGATGATGCGCTTACGGGTCTTCTGGATATCCGGATCGGGAACCGGCACAGCAGACAACAGCGACTGCGTGTACGGATGATGAGGCTCGCTATAGAGCGTCTTCCAGTCCGAAACCTCGACCATCTTGCCCAGATACATAACGGCAACGCGATCGGAGATGTGCTGCACGACGGAGAGGTCGTGAGCAATGAAGAGATAAGCAGTACCGAACTTATCCTGAAGCTCCTTCAGCAGGTTCAAAACCTGGGCCTGAATGGAAACGTCAAGTGCAGAGACAGGCTCGTCGCAGATGATCAGCTTGGGCTTCAGAGCGAACGCGCGGGCAATGCCGACACGCTGACGCTGACCGCCGGAGAACTCGTGCGGATAGCGGTTGATGTGCTCGGGGTTCAGACCGACGACGTCCAGCAGCTCGCGGACACGCTCAATACGCTCCTCCTTGGTGCCCACGCCGTGAATGGTCATGGGCTCGGAGACGATCTCGCCGATGGTCATACGAGGGTTGAGCGAAGCATAGGGATCCTGGAAGATAAACTGCATCTCGCGACGCATGTCCTTGATCTCATGTTTGCTCATCTCGGCAACATCTTTGCCCTGGAAGAACACCTTACCGGCGGTCGGCTTGGTCAAGCGCATGATGGTGCGACCCGTCGTGGACTTACCGCAACCAGACTCACCAACCAGACCAAAGGTCTCGCCAGGATAAATCTCAAAAGAGATGTCATTTACAGCAGAGACGACACGCTTGGAAAAACGCTTGGCGAACATGCCGGACTCAGCGGGGAACTCCTTAGAGAGGTGCTCGACCTTCAGCAACGGAGTACGCTCGTTGGTATCTGCCATTACGCCTCGCCTCCCTTCTTGGAATCCTTGCGCGTACGGGACGTCTCAGGAGCGTTCTTGAGAAACTCGGGGTCACCGGAGTAGTGGCATGCAGAGTAATGACCAGACTCGGTGACAACGCGCTCGGGGCGCTGCTTGCGGCACTTATCGGTCGCATAGGGACAACGAGGCGAGAACACGCAGCCCTCGGGCAGGTTCATGAGCGAAGGCGGGTTGCCGTGAATCGGCGTAAGCGGCTTCTTCTCTTCGATGGCCTGCTCCGGGATGGAGCGGATAAGGCCCCAGGTGTAGGGGTGGCGGCTCTCGTAGAAGATTTCCTCAGCAGTACCGAACTCGACGGGACGGCCGGCGTACATAACCATGATCTTGTCGGCCATGTCGGCGACGACGCCCAGGTCATGGGTAATCATGATGATGGCGTTGCCGTTCTTCTCCTGCATTTCCTGCATAAGCTCAATAATCTGAGCCTGGATGGTAACGTCCAGAGCCGTCGTGGGCTCGTCGGCAATCAGAATATCGGGATCGCAGGCAAGAGCCATGGCAATCATGACGCGCTGACGCATACCGCCAGAGAACTGGTGCGGATACTCGTTGACGCGCTTCTCGGGCTCGGGAATACCAACGAGGTCCAAAAGCTCGGTGGCACGCTTGAGTGCCTCCTGCTTGGAGTAGCCACGGTGCAGACGAAGGCCCTCACCCACCTGCTTGCCGATCTTATAGACCGGGTTCAAGGAGGTCATAGGATCTTGAAAGATCATCGCGATATCGTTGCCGCGAATGTGCTGCATCTCTTCCTCGGTCATCTCGAGGATAGAACGACCGCGATAGCGAACGTCGCCGCCCTCGATCTTCCCCGGTGGCATCGAAATAAGGCCCATGATGGTCATGGCGGTCACGGACTTACCGGAGCCGGACTCACCGACGACGCCAAGGGTCTCGCCGCGATCGAGCGTGTAGGAGACACCGTCGACAGCGCGAACGACGCCATCCTCGGTGTGGAAATACATCTTAAGGTCATCGACCTCGAGCAGATGCTGGCCCTCAGGAACCGGCTGGTCCTTCAGGTCCACATAGTTCTTGTTCTTCTTCATCCTTATGCGTCCTTCATCTTGACGTCGAGGGCGTCGCGCAGACCATCACCCAACAGGGTGAAGGCGAGCACCGTCGAGAGAATTGCCAGACCGGGCATGATCATCATCCAGGGAGCGGTCAGAAGATACTGCTGACCGTCCTGAATCATGGAGCCCCACGAAGGCGTAGGCGGAATAACGCCCATGCCGAGGAAGGACAGAGCGGACTCGGTCAGAATGGCGCCACCAATGTTCATGGTCGCGTAGACCACGATGGAGGCGACGGAGTTCGGGAAGATGTGACGCACGACGATACGAGCATCAGATGCACCCATCGCGCGCGCAGCATCAACATAGTCGTTTTCCTTGACCGTCAGGATTGCAGAGCGGAAGACGCGCGCAATCGAAGGCCAGCCGAGAATACCGATGGCGATAAAGACGTTCTGAAGGCCACGGCCGATAACGGCGATCATGGCGACAACGAACAGCACGTACGGGAACGCCAGGAAGATGTCCGCACAGCGCATGATGATCGTATCCCAGATGCCGCCGTAGAAACCCGCCAGAGCACCCATGACCAGACCGATCAGCGTGGAGATCGCGGTGGCCATAATGCCGACGGACAGCGAAACGCGCGCACCGTAGATAACGCGGACGAGAATGTCACGACCAAGGGCGTCGGTGCCAAACGGGTGCTCTGCACACGGAGCCAGCAGCGACGTCTCGGCCATGGTGGTCGAGTCGGAAGCCGTCGGCGAACCGAGCCAGGGCTTAGCCCACAGATCTGCGGTCAGTGCAACCACAACGACGATGATGATCCAGCAGACACCGATAACGGCGAGCTTGTTCTTACGAAGACGCTTAAAAGCGTCGCCCCACAGCGTGCGGGACTTGGCGGGAGCAGATGCGGCCTTGGTGGCGGTAGCCTGCTCCTGAGACTGAGAATCAGTTTCCTGCATGAGACGTACCTCCCTTAGGCCTTATCCGACGGACCGCCAAGGCGGATGCGTGGGTCGAGGAATGCATAGCTAATGTCGACGAGCAGGTTGATCACCATAACGACGACGACGATGAGCGTAACGCCGCCCATAACGATGGGCCAGTCACGCATGCTAATGGCGCGATAGACCTCATAGCCGATACCGGGCCAGTTAAAGACCGTCTCGGTCAGGATGGCGCCCGAAAGCATGCCACCAAAGTCGACACCAATATAGGTAACGACGGGGATGAGTGCATTCTTAAGCGCATGCTTGACGATGATCGCGCGATTGGAGAGACCCTTCGCCTTTGCCGTACGGATGTAATCCTGGTTCATGACGTCAAGCAGCTGCGAGCGCATAATGCGGGCAGCATAAGCGGTCGAAACCGAAGCCAGCGTAATGGTCGGAAGCACATAGTGCATCCAATCCTGATACTGAGAGCTGGAACCGCCGGCACCCGAGATCGGCATGGAGATTGCACCGCCCGTGGCGTCCTTGAGGATGACGCCGAAGAACAGCTGCAGCAACATACCGAGCCAGAAGGCCGGGACCGCAACGAGGATCGACGTGGTGAGCGTTACCAAAATATCCCAGAAGGAATAACGCTTTACCGCCGAAATGATACCCGCACCGATACCCATAATTGCCTCGAGCACGATGGCGCACGCGGCAAGTTTGACCGTATACGGATACTTCTGGGCAAAGATATCCGTAACCGGCAGCTTGCGCTGATACGAATTGCCCAGATCGCCATGAAGTAGGCCGTTCATGTAATACAAGTAACGGTCCACGAGCGACGTTTGAACGGGGTCGCCGTTCTCGTCAAGGATCGCGTTGCCGTCCTCGTCCGTCTGGACCAGGTGATAGCGAACGCGAAGCTGAAGCTCCACCTCGGGGGACAGAGCCTTGTCTCCACCGATCAGCTTGATCGGATCTCCCGGCACGATATTCTGGAGGGCGAACAGAATCAGCGTAACGCCCAAAAACACCGGGATGAACTGAAGCACACGTTTAACGATGTACTTACCCATACCACTCCCCTATCTAGGGATTAACCTAAATGGGATGCCGATCGCCAGACCGGCATCCCAAAATTACCATCAGCCAGTTTACCCCAGGTTAGGGAGAACTGTATGTTTCCCATGAGGTCTACGTAAATACTTGACCCTCACGGAAGCTGCAAACTCTTAGGCGAGCTCAGCGGTACCCAGATCGGCGTGCTTCTGCGGATCGACATAGAGGTGCTTGATGCGATCGGAGCCGGCGATGGTGTGCGTGTAGAACATAATCGGGATGACCGGGCAGTCGGCAGCGACCATTGCGTCGGCCTCCTGCATCTTAGCGACGCGCTCCTCGTCGTCAACAATAGTACGAGCCTCGTCGACCTTGGCGTCGAACTCGGGATTGTTGTAACCGGAGCGGTTGTCGCCACCGAGGGAGTCGGAGTGGAACAGCGGATACAGGAAGTTGTCCATGATCGGGTAGTCGGCAATCCAACCCAGACGACCGAACTGATAGTTAAAGTTCTGATACTGCTCGAGCAGGGCAGACCACTCAGGGGTATCGGAGACAGCGGTAACGCCAACCTTGGCGAGGTCGCCGATGATGGACTCCATGATCTCCTTGTGACCGCCGTCCTGGTTGTAGGACAGGGTCACGCTAATGCCACGATCCCCGTTAGCGCCAGCGGGAGCAACCTTGTCGAGGTACTCGTTAGCCTTGTCGACATCGTAGGCGCAGAACTCCCATGCGCCCTCCTTGTAGCCATCGATGCCCGGAGGAACAATGCCGTCGGCAGGGGTACGGGTACCCTTGAAGATGGTCTTGCAGATGGCCTCACGGTTGATGGCCAGGGAGATGCCCCTACGCAGGTCGGCGTTGTTGAACGGCTCGGCCGTGGTGTTGCAGGTCAGATAGTACGTGGAAGGCTCGGCGCCGAGCAGCATGCGCTCGCCGTCACCCATGGTGTAGCCGTCCTTGGACACGCCGCGATCCTTCTTGGCGGCATCGATCTGAGCGACGGGAACGTCGCAGACATCGAGGTTACCGGCCTGGAACTCCTTGTAAGCGGTCTCCATGTCCTTGATGACCTGGAAGTGGATGCCATCGATCTTGGCCTTGTCGCCATAGTAATCGTCGAACTTCTTGACGTTAATCTCCTGGCCATCCTCCCACTTGCCGTCCATCATGAACGGGCCGTTACCGACCGGGGCAAGATAGAAGCTCTTGACATCGGACTCGGCGCACTCGGGAACCGGGGCCAGAGCCGGATGAGAGGCGACGAAGGGGAAGTCAGCGTAAGCGGAAGACAGCTTGACGACGAGGGTCTCATCGTCGGGGCACGTAACGCCGCTGAGCTCGGTAGCGTTACCGGCAAGCAGGTCGTCATATCCCTCGACCATGGAAAGGTGATAGGAGACCTCGGAAGGGCCGTACTCGGTAGCGATGGCCGACTTGGTGTTGACCAGACGCTCCCAACCGAGCTTGAAGGACTTGGAGGTAACGTCGTCACCGTTGTGGAACTTGGCCTTCTTGATCTTGAAGGTAAACTCGGTGGCGTCGTCGTTGGACTCAAAGGACTCGCAAGCCAGCGGAACGATCTCGCCCTTCTCGGCGTCGTAAGAGGTCAGAGCGTCAAAGAGCTGATACTCGACCTGAGTGCCCTGGTCCTCCTGGACGTTGTAGGGGTCGATGCAGACCGGGTTGTTGATGTAGAAGTTCAGCGTCGAACCGGACTCAGAACCGGAAGCGTCGCCGCCCTTCTTGCCGCATGCGGCAAGAAAAGCCATGGAGCTCGCAGCAAGGGTACCGCCAACGAAGGCGCGACGACCCATAACGGGCTGGTGGAACATAGAATCAGCCATGCCATCCTCCTTATGAGATAGGACAAAGAAATGTTCAGTCGGACACATGTCGAGACAATCCGATCCGAACCATTAAAACGCCGCCCGTTGCTATGGCTGGTTATGCACAACGGACCAACGTTTCGTAATACAGTAGCGCATTTTATGCACGATTTGGGGCTAATTCCGGTCAACGGTCAAGAATTTCTTTAGTTGGGCGAAGTATGTGGGGATATTTTGACTCTGTTACAAATATGTAAACAAAAAGGGTCCCGCACCTGCAAGACCCATTACAAACGTATATACGCCGATGCTTAGTAGCCGACGATGCCCTGCGGGAAGAAGAACATGCACAGGACGACGCACACGGCAAAAACAACGGCCATAATTACCGTCAGGCGATCGAGGTTCTGCTCCATGACGCCCGTGGCAGAGCTGGAGTTATACAGCGAGCTAGCGATCATATCCGAAACGCCGGTGCCCTTACCGGAATGCATCAGGACGAGAATCGTCAGCGCCACGGCAGAGACAGCCCAAACGACAAACAGAAGAATCTGGAACGGACCCATAGATAAGCTCCTTAATAGAACAGTTCAAACTCCAGTACTGTACCACAATCCCCCGCTCTCCCCTACCTGCCACTCGGGGACGGGGTAGAAATGGCAGAAATACCAAAAAGGGGGTTGTCCGGTTGTGGACAACCCCCTTACTAGAAAACGGTATTTGTTTTCTATTAGGCCTCGGTGGCGAGCACGCGGCCCGTCATCTCGGCGGAAGGCTCAATACCAGCCATGGTGAGCATGGTCGGAGCGATATCGGAAAGACGGCCGTCCTCGATACCGGTGAGCTGTGCCTTCTCATCAACGATGATGAACGGCACGCGGTTGGTGGTGTGAGCCGTAAACGGATGCTTGGAACCGTCGGAAGCAACGTCAAACATGTGATCGGCGTTGCCGTGGTCGGCGGTAATCAGTGCAAAGCCGCCCTTGGCGAGAATCGCCGGGACAACCTTGGACAGGGCATCGTCAACAGCCTCGACAGCCTTAACGGCAGCGTCGAAGACACCGGTGTGACCAACCATGTCGCAGTTCGCGAAGTTCACGATGTAGAAATCAGCGCGATCCTCGTTGATGGCGGCGACGAGCTTCTCGGTAACCTTGGGAGCGCTCATCTCGGGCTGCAGATCGTAGGTAGCGACCTTGGGGGAAGCGACGAGCACGCGCTCCTCGCCCTCCTTGGGCTCCTCGATGCCACCGTTGAGGAAGAACGTCACGTGGGCGTACTTCTCGGTCTCGGCAGTGTGCAGCTGCTTCAGGCCATTGGCGGCGATAACGTCGGCCAGGACGTTCTCGGGGAACGTCTTGGGGAAGGCGACCTCGACGTCAAACGTCGGATCGTACTCGGTCATCGTCACAAAGTGCGAAAGCTTGATCTGCTCGCGCTCAAAGCCGTCGAACTCCTTGTCCGTGAACACGCGGGTCATCTGACGAGCGCGGTCGGGACGGAAGTTGAAGAAGATGGCCGCGTCGCCCTCGTGAATGCCCTCGTTGTGGGCAGCGAAGGGCTCGACGAACTCATCGCCGCGCGGGTCCTTCTCGTAGTAGGCCTTGATACCGGCAACGGGGTCGGTATCAGCATCGGACGCGTTGACCATGACGTCGTAGGCGCGCTGGATGCGCTCCCAACGGTTGTCGCGGTCCATCGCCCAATAACGACCCGAGACGGTGGCAACGCGAGCGTCGCAACCGGTCTCCTCGGAAATCTTGGCCAGGAAGGCGCAGAACTCGCTCATGTAGCCAGCACCGGACTGCGGGTCGACGTCGCGGCCATCCATGAAGGCGTGGACGCGAACGGTCTTGACACCGTGCTCGGCAGCCATCTTGACCAGAGCCTCGACGTGGTTCATGTGAGAATGAACACCGCCAGGGCTCATAAGGCCCATGAGGTGGAGAGTCTTGCCGTCAGCCTTGACGTCGTCCATAGCCTTGACAAAAACCTCGTTCTTGGCGATGGAGCCGTCCTTGATGGCGTTGTTGATGCGCGAAAGCTCCTGGAACACGATGCGTCCGGCACCGATGTTGAGGTGACCCACCTCGGAGTTACCCATCTGGCCATCGGGAAGACCCACGTCCTCGCCCGAAGCGCCGAGCGTGGTGTGGGGGTACTTCTCGTACAGGCTATCAAGGAAGGGCGTCTTGGCAGCGGCGACGGCGTTCTCGCCATCGGCCGGAGCAAGGCCGCAACCATCCATGATGATCAGGAGTGCAGGAAGATGACGCTGTGCCATATGTCCTACTCGCCTGCCTTGACGACCATAGAGGCGAAGTCGGCAGCCTTGAGCGAAGCGCCGCCCACGAGGGCGCCGTCAACGTCGGGCTTGGCGACGAGCTCGGCAATGTTGCCGGGCTTGGCGGAACCGCCGTAGAGAACGCGGATGCCGTCGGCGAGCTCCTCGCCGAACATCTCCTTGAGGGTCTCACGGATAGCGCCGCAGACCTCCTGAGCGTCCTCGGCGGTAGCGGTCTTGCCGGTGCCGATGGCCCAGATGGGCTCGTAGGCGACGACGACCTGCTTGGGGCAGGTGATCTCAAGGCCAGCAAGGCCAGCCTTGACCTGGTTCACGACGTGCTCGACATAGGTGCCAGCCTCGCGGACCTCGAGGGACTCGCCGCAGCAGAAGACGGGAACAAGACCGGCGGCAACGAGAGCCTTGGCCTTCTTGTTCTGATCCTCGTCGGTCTCGTGGAAGTAGTCGCGACGCTCGGAGTGACCGATGATGCAGTAGGTGCAGCCAGCGCACTTGAGCATGTCGCAAGAGGACTCGCCGGTGAAGGCACCCTTGGCCTCCCAGTACACGTTCTGTGCACCGAGGGCGATGGGGGCAGCCTGAATGCGGTCATGAACCGTGGTGATGTCGATGGTCGGAGGGCAGACGAGCACCTCGACGCCAGCCGGAACCTCGGGCAGAGCCTGAGCCAGCTCGTCGGCGAGTTTGGCGGCCTCGGCGACGTCGTTGTTCATCTTCCAGTTACCAGCGATGAGAAGGGTGCGATTAGGCATCGAGAAGCGCCTCCACTCCGGGCAGGGCCTTACCCTCGACGAGCTCCATGGAAGCGCCACCACCGGTGGAGATCCAGCTCATCTTGTCGGCCAGGTTGAACTTGTTGACAGCCGCGACAGAGTCACCACCGCCGATGATCGAGGTGCAGTCGGCCTCGGCGACAGCCTCGGCGATAGCCTGGGTGCCGTGAGCGAAGTTGTCGAACTCGAAGACGCCCATGGGGCCATTCCAGAACACAGTCTTGGCGCCCTTGACGGCCTCGGCGTAGAGCTCCTCGGTCTTAGGACCGATGTCCATACCCTCACGATCGTCGGGGATAGCGTCGGAAGCGACAACCTCGGGAACAGCGTCCTCGCCAAAGTGATCGGCAACGCGGTTGTCGATGGGGAGCAGGATCTTGACGCCCTTCTCCTCGGCCTTCTTGAGCATCTCGCCGGCGCGCTCGACCCAGTCCTCTTCCTTGAGGGACTGACCGACGGAAAGGCCCTGAGCCAGGAAGAAGGTGTAGGCCATGCCGCCACCGATAATCAGAGTGTCAGCGGAGTCGATAAGGTGATCGAGAACGCCGATCTTGGAGGAAACCTTGGAACCGCCGACGATAGCGACGAAGGGGCGCTCGGGCTCGGCGAAGATACCGGTCAGCGTGTCGACCTCCTTCTCGAGCAAGAAGCCGGCGACGGCAGGCAGGTAAGCGGCGGGGCCCACGACGGAACCCTGGGCGCGGTGAGCGGTGCCGAAGGCATCGAGAACGAAGACGTCACCATAGGAAGCGAGCTTCTTGGCGATCTCGGGATCGTTCTTCTTCTCACGCTTGTCAAAACGGACGTTCTCGAGAACGAGGACCTTACCCGGCTCGACGGCGGCGACAGCCTCAGCAGCCTTCTCGCCGTAGGTGTCAGCGACAAAGGCAACGTCGAGACCAGAGAGCTCAGCGAGCTTCTTGGCGACGGGCTCGAGGGACAGCTCGGGCTGGAAGCCGGTGCCCTCGGGACGGCCGAGGTGGCTCATGAGGATGACGCGAGCGTTGTGCTCAACGAGGTAGTTGATGGTGGGCAGGGCAGCCTTGATACGGGTGGTGTCGCCAACGACGCCATCCTTGATAGGCACGTTAAAGTCAACGCGGACGAGAACGCGCTTTCCGTCGACATCGATGTCGCGGACGGTCTTCTTGGTAAAGGCCATGTTTGCTTCTACCTTTCGTACGTGTCTGCCTCCCATTACGGCAGACGATTTCTTATAAAAAGGGCGCGACCCTAGGGTGTAAGCCCTATAAGGCCGCGCCCTTCTTTAGACGCTCAACGAGCTATTCGCTAAAAGCTAAATTAAGCAACGAACTTCTCGAAGTACTTGATGGTGCGGACCATCTGAGAGGTGTAGGAGTTCTCGTTGTCGTACCAAGAGGTGACCTGAACGAGGGTCTGGCCGTTGCCGAGGTCAGAGCACATGGTCTGAGTGGCGTCGAAGATGGAGCCGTGGGTCTCGCCGACGATGTCGCGGGAGACGATCTGGTCCTCGTTGTAGGCGAAGGTCTCGGGGATGGTCTCAGCGTAGGCCTTCATGGCAGCGTTGACCTCGTCGACGGTGACCTTCTTGTCAACGACGGCGTAGAGGTTGGTCAGCGAGCCGGTCGGCGTCGGGACGCGCTGGGCGGCACCGATGAGCTTGCCGTTGAGCTCGGGGAGAACCAGGCCGATGGCCTTGGCAGCGCCCGTGGTGTTCGGGACGATGTTCTCGGAGCAGGCGCGGGAGCGACGGAAGTTGCCCTTGCGCTGCGGGCCGTCGAGCGGCATCTGGTCGCCGGTGAAGGCGTGGATGGTGGTCATGATGCCGGACACGATGGGAGCGAAGTCGTTCAGACCCTTGGCCATCGGGGCGAGGCAGTTGGTGGTGCAGGAAGCAGCGGAGATGATGTTGTCCTCAGCGGTCAGCGTCTCATGGTTGACGTTGTACACGATGGTGGGCAGATCGCTGCCGGCCGGAGCGGAGATGACGACCTTCTTGGCGCCAGCGTTGATGTGGGCCTGAGCCTTAGCCTTGCTGGTGTAGAAGCCGGTGCACTCGAGAACGACGTCGACGTCAAGGTCGCCCCAAGGCAGGTTGTTAGCGTCGGCCTCCTTGTAGATCTTGATCTCCTTGCCGTCAACGGTGATGGAATCCTCGCCAGCAACGACCTCGTGATCGCGAGCGTAGTTGCCCTGCGTGGAGTCGTACTTCAGCAGGTAAGCGAGCATATCGGGAGAGGTGAGGTCGTTGATAGCGACGATCTCGGAGCCCTCATGACCGAACATCTGACGGAAAGCCAGACGACCGATGCGACCGAAGCCGTTAATAGCAACCTTTACTGCCATTGTGTCTCCTTTCGTAAGGCCCCCGCGAGCTACAGCGCCCGCCGTTGAGGCCCACAAACTAACCACTCGCCTAATATACCTTTTTTTTGACTTGAATTTCACGAGAATGCTCGAAATTGAAAATCAAATTTACGTTAAAACGTTTTAAATACTAAAATAGCAGCTAAATCCATATATAAGTCGTTACTTCAAACTACCTGTTTGCTTCAATGAGCTTTTCAAGCCGTAAAACACGATGGTAGAGGGCTGACTTCGACAAGGGAGGGTCAGCCATCTCCCCCAAATCACGCAGCGACAGATCGGGATAGCGCTCGCGCAGGTCGCAAAAGACCGCCAAGGCATCCGGAAGCGCATCACGAAGGCCACGCTGCTCGAGCTCATCGATAAGCGCAAGCTGATGTTGGGCGGCACCGGCGCTTCTGGTCTGGTTGGCGAGCTCGGCGTTCACGCGACGGTTCACATCGTTCTTAACCAACTTGACCGCGCGCGCCTCCTCAATCTCGGCAACGCTGCGCTTGGCGCCAATCAGCTTTAATAGATGCTCGATTTCCTCGGCGCTCTTAATGTACACGGCATATGACCCCCGCCGTGCATTAACACGAGCATGGACCCCAATCTGCTCCAACAGATCGCAAAGCCCCTTGGCATATTGCTCGCCCTGCACAGCAATCTCCAAATGAAAATCGCCGCGTGGATCGGCCACGAAGCCGCCCGCGATGAGCGCGCCGCGGATATAGGCAAGTCTACAGCAAGGACGGGCAACGATATGTCGGGGTACGCCGGCGACAAGTCCTCCCCTACGTTCGAGGATACCCAGCAGAACCAAGGCCTTATCCAGGTCTGGCTGATCAGGCAAGGTGATGAGGTAGTTTCGAACCTTATGCAATACAGATTTACGGACGGTGAACTCCGTTTTGAGCTTAAGGATACGATGCGTCAGCGTGATCATCGTGCGCGCGACGGCTCCCGTCTCAGTCGCAACCGTCAAACGATACCGCCCAGAGCCGGTAAGCGAGAGCGTACCGCTCACGCGCGTGAGGGCGGCAAGCGTCGACAAGTCGCAGTATTCACATTCGGGTTCGCAGCGCGCAAGCTCGTCGCGCACCTCAGCGGTAAACGACATGCAGGCCTATGCCTTCGTGTTGGCGCGCGACAGGTCGCGGTGGGAAATGCTCACGTGATATTGGGCACCTTCCAAATAACGTGCCGTGGCCTCGGCAATGGCAACGCTGCGGTGCTGGCCGCCCGTGCAGCCGATGGCGATAGAAAGCTGCGGCTTACCCTCCGCGATATAACCGGGCATGACCGTATCGAGCAGCTGTGTCCAAGCCTTCCAAAACTCCTGCGTCTTGGGATGGTCCAGAACAAAATCGGAGACCTTTTTATCGAGACCGGTCATCGTGCGCATCTCGGGATCGTAGAACGGATTGGGCAGGAAGCGGACGTCGATCATAATATCCGCTTCGACGGGCATGCCGTGCTTAAAGCCAAACGAGAACACGTGGACGTCCATGAGCTGCTGGTCGGACAGCTCGGAAAATGCCATACGTAGCTTGTTGCGCAGCGCAGAGGTACGCAGACGGCTCGTGTCGATAATCATATCGGCTCGGTCGCGCACGCCCTGAAGCTGAAGGCGCTCGCGCTGAATGGCATCGGCCGTAGTCTCCCCCGGCTTGGCAATGGGATGACGGCGGCGATTTTCGCTGTAGCGACGAATCAGCACCTCGTCAGAAGCCTCCAGGAACACGATGTCGCAGCTCATCTCGCGCTCTTCGAGCGCGGCAACGGCATCGAGCAGCTCATCGAACAAGCCCTGGCTGCGCAGGTCGCAGGTGACGGCAAGATGCCTGCCCACGCCCGTATTGATGCCGACGAGTTCGGCAAGCTGGGCGATCAAACGCGGAGGCAAGTTGTCGATGCAAAAGTAGCCCATGTCCTCGAACACATGCATGGCCTGCGTTCGGCCCGATCCAGACATTCCGGTGATGATGACGATATCGGGGATGCGCTCCGAGCGCTCCGCCGCATCCATGGCATCTCCCTTTTGCATGTGTGCCTCCTAAAACAAGCGCGGGACCCGGCCAGCAGATCCCGCGCGATCAATTGCCTTTATTGAGTATACCGCCCCAAGCGGATACGAGGCCTGTCTTACGCCTCAAGCGCAGCCTTGAACCAACTTGTAATACTCGTGGGGTGCGTGATGGCGGTGCCGACGACAACTGCCCAGGCGCCCGCATCGATCGCGGCGCGGGCCTCCTCGGGCGTGTGCACGCGGCCCTCGCAGATGATGGGGAGACCGGGGAATTCCTCGGTCGCCTGACGCAGGAGCGGCAGATCGGGGCCATCGGCCATGGTGCAGTCGATGGCGGCAACACCGTGAGAAAGCGTAGTGGATACCAGGTCAAAGCCCATATCAACCGCACGGCGAATGTCCTCGATGGTGGCACAATCCGCCATCAGGAGCACGCCCTCCTCGTGCAGTGGGCGGAAGGTATCCTCGACCGACTTGCCATCGGGACGCGGACGATCGGTGGCGTCAATCGCCACGATATCGGCACCCGCAGCAACGCAGGCGCGAGCGTGGCGCAGCGTCGGCGTGATGTAAACGCCCTCGTGCCCATCCTTCCACAGGCCGATAACAGGAACCTCACAGCGGCCCTTAATGGCGGCAATGTCGGCAAGGCCCTGGCAGCGAATGGCGGCGGCGCCGCCGAGCTCGCAAGCGCGAGACATTTGAGCCATGGTCTCGGGCGTACGAAGCGGCTCGCCCATATACGCCTGAACGCTCACGACGAGCTTGCCCTTCAGGGATTGAATCAAAGGATCAACGGTCATGTTCGACTCAACCTTTCTCAAAACAGCCTTCTGAGACACCGCACCTTGACGTTCAAACCGTCGCTCGCGTACCGAAGTACGCTTCGCTCCTCTTTCACGTCAATCTGCGGCACCTCAGAAGGCGCACTTGGTAGTTATGTTTACTTCAACGACGCAAGAAGGTGTTCGGCGGCACCGATAAGCGGCGCGTCGCCCTCCAGAGAACCGATGAGAATCGGCGTGTCCTGAAGCGGGTCGAGCGCCTGGCTGGCATAGCCCTCGTGCACCGAGTCCTTCCACGTCTGCGAGCGCCAATCGGGACCCTGGTGAATCACACCTCCCGAAAGCACGATGACCTCGGGATCCAAGATGTTGGCAAGCGAGCCCAAGCTGGCGCCCAGCGCAAAGCCGGCGTCATGGATGACCTCGGTCGCCTTTTCGTCGCCAGCACGGCACAGGTCGTTCACATCGCGACCGACCGAAGGACGGCTGGGGTCAACTCGACCGAAGCGCTCATCGTACATACGACCAATGGAAGTGCCCGAAGCAACCGACTCAAGATGGCCAGAACGTCCGCAGGCGCAGGGAATGCCAGCGGCAGCCGAGCACTCGATGTGGCCCATATGACCAGCAGCACCATGGAAGCCTTGCATCACGCGGCCGTTCTCGACATATGCGCCGCCGATGCCCGTACCGATGCCCAGACACAAGACGGAGAACTTGCCCTTGCCGACGCCCCAGTGGGCCTCGCCCAGAGCATGAGCCTGCACGTCGCCCACCACGGCAACGGGGAGACCAAGGTCCTCGCGCAGGCGCGGCCCCAACTGAACGCCGGACCAGCCGGGCATGATCTCGTTGGCATACGCGATGGCGCCCGTCTTGGGATCGACGACGCCTGCGGCACCGATACCGACACCGAGGACCTCGACATCGGGATTCGCCTCAAGAGCGGCCTTGATGGACGCCTCGATACGCTGGAAGACGGCCTCGCCGCCCTCCTGAGCCTCAGTAGGAACCTCGGCCTCAAATACGGGATGGGGCACGCTGCCGTCAGCCGGGTACTCCATAATGGCGGTCGCGATCTTAGTTCCGCCGATGTCGACAGAGCAGACGTACTTGTTCTCCATGTCGTTCTCCTTCGGAGATAAAAACAACTACAGGAAATGAAGGCGGTGTTATCGCCGCAGCATGATAAAGGTTTCCCAGGTGCCCGAGGTTGGGGTGAAAGTGGTCGGGCGTTGACCTAATGGGTCACGCCCGACCACTTGAGCCCCAAGATCGGGTGCCTGGGGAAGCTTTACAGGAGACCGTTGTCCTGGAGGACCTTCTTAATCGCCTCGACGTTCTCGCCGGTCATGGCCTTCACCGGGCGCGGCATGGTCGGGCTGTCGAAGATGCCCATGAGATTCATAGCGGTCTTGAAGGCACCAACGCCGCCGGCATAGCCCTGAACGCCCGAGGTGACATCCCAGATGTGGGAAATCTCGTTGAGGCGATCCTGCTCGGCCTTGACGGTAGCCCAGTCGCCGGCCTGAGCGGCCTTCCACTGGCGCACGTAGCCCTCGGGCTCAACGTTAGCGAGACCCGGGACAGAACCGTCGGCGCCACCGAGGTAAGCGCCGTCGACAACGACCTCGTGACCGGTGAGGATGCTCATCGGATGGCCGTTCTTCTCGTTCTCCTGAACGAGGTAGCGGAACGAGATGTCATCGCCCGAGGAATCCTTGACGCCGGCCAGGACGCCCTCGGCGCCGAGCTTAGCAAGGAGCTTCCAGGGGAGCTTGGTGTGGACGCACACGGGGATGTCGTAGGCGAAGATGGGCAGGTCGAGTTCCTCGTGCAGGATGCGGAAGTGCTCCTCGACCTCGGTCATGCCCTGCAGGGCATAGAACGGGCAGGTAGCGACAAGCGCATCGGCGCCCAGCTCCTGAGCGACCTTACCGTGCTCGATCATGCGCTCAGTCTCGGTGTCGATGATGCCGACCAGAACGGGAACGCGGTGGTCGACGATGCGCACGGCCTCGGCGACGATCTGGCGACGGCGCTCGTCGGTGGAGAAGACGACCTCGCCCGAGGATCCCAGGAAGAACAGGCCATCGACGCCGGCATCGATCATGCGGTTGATGCTGCGCTCAAAGGAGGCAACATCGAGCTGGTGATCTTCGGTATCGGGAACAACGACGGGAGGGATAACGCCGGTGAATTTCTGAGTTGCCACAAGAATCTCCTTAGTTGTCTGGCGAGCGGCCCTATGCCACCCACTCTTGTTGGCAGTGTCCAGGCCGTCTAGGCCAAAGAACACGGGTAGAACGTTTGGTTAAAGAAGTCGACGACTTCGTTTTCGAACGCATTGATGCGCTCGTGAGCGTATTTGGCATAGATGATATGCCTCCGGTCACACTCAAGACCGTTGAATACGGCAAACTGTCCCTTGGGGTCGCTCACGGTATCCATAAGCGATGTGCCTATGAGCGCCGATCCGCGCGCCCGAGACGACAGCGCCTCGAGGCCACCGGGAACTGGATTGGCAACCGCCGTGCAGGCAAGGCCCTGCTCGTCCAGAGCAGAAACCGCCAGCGCAACTCCGCCGCCAAGACCCTCGCCCCATGCAAAAATGCGGTCGGGGTCCACGCCATCAAGATTGCGCGCGACCTTCGCCAACGCGCAGCCCCAACGGACGCGCTCGACAAAAGCGGGCGAGGTAATCCCCTGCTGCAGATCGTCCGCACCAGCAACATCGTCATCCAGCGCGAGAACGGCATACCCCATGGCGGCAAATCTCGTCATGTGATGCCAGCCACGCACAGGCCGATCGATGTCGTGAAACATCAGGCACAGTGGCACGCGCTCAGATACTCGGGCACGACCAACTGGCTCAATCAAACGAGCGTGGACCGCATCGTCACCGAGTTCAAAGGAAACCTCCGAGTAACGGGCGCAGGGGTTAACAAAGTCAATCGCCGTAATGGCCAGGCCTTGAATCTCAAGATTCGAAGCGCATGCCTCTAAATCAGAAATATCTGCTTGGACATCACCGTGCCAGTCCCGATATTCTGCGAGCCTTGACGAAACCGTTCCAGGAATTCCCACGAGCCCGGGGACTATCAGCTCGTCAACATTGCTCTCGCACTTAGACATGAGCCTCCCCTCCCTCGCAGAAAAACGAAATGATCAGATCATCAAAGTCCTGAATCTCCTCGTGGCCAAAACCTTCAAAGAACTCATGACGCTTTTCACAGGTCAGGTTGTTGTAGACCGCAAACTGCGTCGCCGGCGGACAGACGATATCGGCTGTGCCCGTGCCAAACAGAACGGGACATTTGACCATGGGGGCAAAGTTCTTGGAATCGAAGTACGCCAGTTTGGCATAGGCTTCCTCGATACGAGTCGAGTCCTCGTCAAACCAACGCGACCAATAGCGCAGACCCTCGTAGGCAATATCGTCGGCGTCCAGATCCCAAACCAGGCGGAAGTCCGATAAGAAGGGATAGAGGATGGCCGCGCGATTGATAAGCTCGCTGTTAAGCGCGCAGGTCGCAATACCCAAACCGCCACCCTGCGATGCGCCGTTCACATACACGCGGGTAAGATCGATGCCCCCGAGCTCGCGAACGATGCGGCACAGAATGCGGATATCCTGATGTAGGCGGACATAATAGAGGTTGGCCGGGTCGCCGTCGATACCGGCAACGATATGGCCCGCGACCGTCGTGCCCTCAAATCCACCAATGTCCTCGGAGGGGCCTCCTTGGCCGGGACAATCGAGAGCAATGAGCGCCATGCCCATGCCCGCAAACGACGCCTGCTCAAACCAGCTGCGGCTCGCACCCGGATATCCATGGAACTGAAGCACCAGCGGCACGGGCTCCTCCGAGACCGGCTTGAGGTACTTGGCATGCAGGCGTGCACCACACATGCCGGTATACCAGAGATCGAAAAACCGACAGGTCGCGGAATCCGCAACCGAAGCCGCCTCGATCGCGTAGTCGAGCTCGACGGCCTCGGCCTCGGCCATGCGGTCCTTCCAAAAGAGATCGAAATCCGATGGACGGGGCATAGCGCCTCGATATTCACCAAATTGCTGTTGTAGCTCCTGAGCACTTGGCATGGCTCGTGAACCCAGCCTTTCGAAATCGCAACGGAGGTGCGCCCGGCAAGGGAACCGGGCGCACGGGAGGGAAAGCGAGGCTACTCGCCGAGCTTGGGATGCAGCAGCGACGGCGCAGCGCCGAGCAGCATCTTGGTGTAGGGGTCCTGAGGGTGCTGGAAGACCTGCTTGGCCTCGCCCTGCTCGACGATCTTGCCGCCATTCATAACGATGATGTCGTCAGAGATATAGCGGACCGTCTGGATGTCATGGCTGATGAACACCATGGCCAGGCCGAGCTCCTTCTTAAGGTCGGTCAGCAGGTTCAGAATCTGCGCGCGGACCGAAACGTCCAGAGCCGAGGTGGGCTCGTCGGCGATGATGGCATCGGGGTTCAGCGACAGGGCACGGGCAATTGCGACGCGCTGGCGCTGGCCGCCCGAAAGCTGGCCGGGAAGAACCTCGGCGGCGGAGCTGGGCAGACCGGTGAGCTCCAAGAGCTCCTTGACGCGCTTCTCCTGCTCGGCCTCGGTACCCAGGTTGTGGACGCGCATGGGGTCGAGCAGTTGCTCGCGAACGACCATGCGGGGATTGAGCGCCGTGGCCGGGTTCTGGAACACGACCGAGATGACGCGACCCATGTGGCGACGGTCCTCGGCGGTACGTTTGGTAACGTCCTTGCCCTTAAAGTAGACCTTGCCGCTCGTGGGGGCCTGCAGGCCGCACATGACGTTGGCGGTGGTGGACTTTCCGCAACCGGACTCGCCGACGATGCCGATGGTCTGTCCGGGCATGAGCTTAATCGTTACACCCTGGACGGCGTGAACCAGGTTGGGGTGCAGAATCGAGCCGGTACGGGTCCTAAAGGTGACGTGGACGTCATCAAGGAAGATGATCGGCTCGACGCCGTTGACTGCGGTCTCGCTCATCTACATCACCTCCGCGTGAGGGGTCAAACCATTTGCCTTGAGCACCTCGTCGGGGAGCTCGGAATAGAAGTGCTCGGTGCCGGGCACGCGCTTGAAGACCGGACGGGTGTCCAGGCCAATGCGCGGATGGCTCGAGCGGGGTGCGAAGCGATCGCCCTTGGGGAAATCGCGCGGGCTCGGAACGGCGCCGGGCACCTGGTGCAGGCGGCCCGAACCGCTCTCGATGGACAGGACGGAACCCAGAAGGCCGCGGGTGTACTCGTGAATCGGGTTGGTGAGCAGCTCCTTGGTGGGCGCCTGCTCGATAACCTGGCCGGCGTACATAACCGTGATGTTATGGGCGACCTCGGCGACCAGCGCCAGGTCGTGCGAAACAAAGATCATGGCAAAGCCGAGCTTGGCCTGAAGGTCGTTGAGCAGCTTGATGACCTGCTTCTGGACGGTAACGTCCAGAGCGGTCGTGGGCTCGTCGCAGATGACCAGCTTGGGGTCGCGGGTAAGGGCCATAGCGATCAGGACACGCTGACGCTGGCCGCCGGAAAGCTCGTGCGGATAGCTCTCGAGCGTGCGCTTGGGATCGAGGCCGACGAGCTCCAGGAGCTCCTCGGCGCTGCGGGTTCCGCCGCGCTTGGTGAGCTGCTTCATCTGGGCAGAGATGAGCATAGAGGGGTTGAGCGAGGACAGGGCGTCCTGATAGACCATGGCGATATCGGTACCGCGCAGGCCGAACCACTCCTTCTTGCTCATCTTGAGCAGGTCACGGCCCTCCCAGAGAACCTCGCCGGAAAGATGCTCGTCATCGTCGGTCAGGCCCATGATGGCCAGCGTGGTGATGGACTTACCGCAACCGGACTCGCCCACCAGGCCCATGGTCTGACCAGGACGAACGTCAAAGTTGACATGGTCGACGACGTTGATATCACCGTGATGCTCAAACTGGATGCAGAAGTCGCGGACCGAGAGAATCGGCTCAACGGACTCGTCGGGCACGTGGCGATCGTCACGCTTGAGCTCGACATCGCGCAGGGCGCCAAGGCGAGCGGAGAGGGACTGGGCCTGCTCCTTGTAGGCGCGAACGGGGTCGGAGACCAGCAGATCGGCCTCGCGACGCTTGGAGGAATCAGTCGGATCCAGGGCGGCGGAGGGAGCAGCGGCCATGGCGTCGGTAATGCCCTCGGAGAGGATGTTGAGCGCCAGGCAGGTGATCATGATGGCCAGGCCCGGGAACAGCGCCTGCCACCAACGGCCAGCGAGCACGCCGCCGCGGGCGTCGGCGAGGATGTTGCCCCAGGTAGCGGTGGGCTCCTGGATACCAGCGCCGATGAAGGTCAGCGAGGCCTCGAAGATGATGGCGTCGGCGACCAGGGTAACGGTAAAGACCATGATCGGGGCGATGCAGTTACGCAGAACATGCTTGATCAAAATCCACGGAGCCTTGGCGCCGGAAACGATGACCGCGCGGACATAGTCTTCGCCGTACTCGGACACGATGTTGGCGCGCACGATACGGGCAATCTGCGGAGTGTACATAAAGCCGATGGCGAAGATGATCGACGGCACGGAGTTGCCCAGAATGGAGACGAAGACGGCCGCGAGGGCGATGCCCGGGATGGACATGATGATGTCCAGGATACGCATGATCGCTTCGGAGACGGCCTTGCGCGAAACCGCTGCAAGGGCGCCCACGACCGAGCCGCAGACCAGAGCCATGGCGGTGGCGCCAAAGCCGATAATCAGCGAGTAACGACCACCGTAGAGCATACGCGACAGAATGTCGCGACCCTTATCGTCGGTACCGAAGATAAATCCGTTGCCGGGAGCCTGGCGAGCCGTAAAGATCTCGACCGGGCTATAGGGGGCAAGAAGGGGCGCCAGAATCGCAGTCAGGGCGACCAGCACCAGCACGACGGCGGCAATCTTAGAAGACAGCGTCATCTTCTTCCAGCCACCGAGCTTGAGCCCCTTGGAGGCAGCCTTCTCGAGCTGCTCGGTTTGCTTCTCTCGAATCTTTACCATAATCTACACCGTCCTGATGCGCGGGTTGATGAGCAGGTAGAGCATGTCAACCACGATGTTGATGATGATGAAGGCAAGAGCAACGACGATAACGACGCCCTGAACCAGGTTCGCCTCGTTGCCCTGAACGCCCTGCAGAATCGCGGTGCCCATGCCGGGGAGGTTGAAGATAACCTCGATGACGACGGCGCCGCCCATGAGGTAACCGATCTTAAGACCGAGGGTGGTGACCGGGGTGATCAGCGCATTGCGAAGAACGTTGATGCCGACGACGACCTTCTCGGGAACGCCGGCGCCACGAGCCATACGGACATAGTCCTTGTCGAGCTCCTCGACCATGGCGGTACGCACGATACGAGTCATCTGGCCCGTCAGCGGAAATGCCAAGGCGATAGCGGGCATGATCATACGTCCCAGATAGCCAACCGGATTCGTGGTGAAGTGAGGCAGAGCACCCGATGCCGGAAGCACCTTAAGGTAGGAAGAGAACAGCAGGATCAACAGAACGGCAAGCCAGAACGACGGGGTTGCCAAGCCGGCGATGGAAAAGACGCGGATCACTTGGTCCGGCCATTTGTCGCGATACAGTGCCGCGATGACGCCGAGCAAAAACGAAACGACCGCACCGATGGCAAGACCGATGAAGGTCAGCTGCATCGTAACGGGCAGGGCCGTGGAGATGCGCTTGGCAACGGAGTTACGAGCAGCACCATAGGTGCCCATGTCGCCATGAATCAAATCGCCCATATAGCGCACGTAGCGCACGGGCCAGGGGTCGTCCAGACCATACTTCTCATGGTACTCGGCGACCGCCTCGGGCGAGGCACCGTCACCCAACGCCGTGTAGGCGGGGTCGGTCTTGGAGAACGACATAAGGAAGAACACCAGGACGGTGACGCCCAATGCCATGATCGGCAGCGCCACGAGACGCCTTCCAATCAAACGTAGCAAGTTGTTCACGTTCTCTCCCCTTTCTTTTGTCGGTAGGACCAACTGGTATATGAGTACGGATACTCATTACAAGACCCGAGCGACATCGTTGCCGCCCGGGTCTTTGTTTCAACTATGAGGATACGGTCCCAACGACCGACATCCTGCATACAGACTCAAGCGAGTCTTACGCCTTGACGGTCGCAACGCCCCTGAAGGACATGCTCGTCGTGCCGATGCCCTTGAAGCCATCGAGGGCCTCGCCGTTGGGCGCAGTGGACGGATCGTCCCAGGAAGCGGAGACGGTCTTGACGTGGACAACGGGGTACAGAACGGCGTTGTCGGCAATGATGTCAAAGCACTCGTTCCACTTCTTCTGCTGCTCGTCGCCCTCGGCGGCAAGAGCCTCGTCCATGAGACCGTGGAGCTTCGCCCACTCAGCGGAATCCTTCCACGGGCAACGGGTCTGCATCCAGACGTTGTCGCCATACCACCAGTTGAGCAGCAGGTCGGGATCGGCGCCGAAGCAGGACGGATCGCCAGGAGCGAGAAGGATATCGTAGGCCTCGCCGCCGTCGATGGCAGCGTAGGTGGCCGGCGAGGTATCGGTCTGGATGGTCACATCGAAGCCGAGGGCGTCGAGGTCGTTCTTGACCTGAGCGGCCATACCCTTGATCTGCTCGTTGTCGGTGGTGCGCAGGGTGATGGCGCCCGGGGTGATGCCAGACTCTTCGATGAGCTTCTTGGCCTTCTTGGCGTCAGTCTTGTACACCGTGGAAGCCTCATGATAGTTGGTGAAGCTCTTGGGCAGGTAGCAGCTGGCAGCGGTGGCAAGGCCGGCGAAGGTGTTGGTGATCATCTTCTCGGTGTCGAGCGCGTACATGACGGCCTGACGGACCTTGACGTTGTTCCAAGGCTCCTTGGCGACGTTGAACATGATGAAGCGGGTGCCGAAACCCTGAACGTTATCGATCTTGCAGCCAGCGCTCTCGAGCTGGTCGACGGCGTCAGCGGTGACGAGCTCCATAACGAGCGTGGAGCCCTCCTGCTGAGCGGTAACGCGAGCGGTGGGGTCGGTCAGGATGCTGTACTGGATCTTCTTATCCTCGGCAGCATACTCACCGTTGTACTCGGGGTTGGGAACCAGGGTGATCTCGGTATCGGAGATAGAGTCGTACATCCAGGGGCCGGAACCGATCGGCTGCTTGGCGCGATCCTCCTCGGCCTGGGTAGCCGGGGTAACGCGGATGATGGCCAGACGATCCTTGAGCAGGGAGAAGTTGGGGACCTTGGTCTTGACCGTTACGGTGCTGGCGTCCTTGGCCTCGATGGACTCGAAGGGCTGGAAGAACGGAGCATAGGTAGCGGAAGCAGCGCAAGCGGTGTAGGAGGCAACGACGTCGTCAGCAGTGACCTCGGTGCCATCGGAGAACTTGGCACCCTTACGGATGGTGACCTCGAAGGTGGTGTCGTCTACGGACTTGGGATCGTCGGTGGCGAGCTCGTTGAAGGTGCTGTAGTCGTGGTAATCGATGCCGTAAAGACCCTCGATGACGTGCCAGTTAGCGCCCAGGCCCACAGCGGAGCCGGTGCTGGCGGGGTCGAAGCTGGACGGAGCGTAAGCGGAACCAGCGGTGATCACGCCGCCGCCACGGTTGTCGGAATCGGTGGAGCCGGAAGCGGAACCCTCGTCGCTAGAGCTGCCACCGCAGCCAGTGAGACCAAGGCCGGCGACAGCAGCGACGCTGCCGGTGAGGCCGAGGAACGAACGCCTGGACATACCCTTGTTGATGATGGCCATGTCTTCTCCTATCAATAGAGAATCTTACTCGGGAGCACCTAGACTTGCCCCCGCGCAACTTGCGGACGATATATACCTTACCTACCGACGAACCCAACTGAGGTGCCGCGCTCGGCGACCGATACATACATACGCTTGAACGGTATTTACTACCGTTCACCGAATTCATTGACAAATGATTCGCCAGACAGTATGTATCGACGAGGTGAGATATCAGTCTTCGTCAACCCGCAGGATAGCAGGGTTGTTCACCATGACTAGTCAAACGTTTTAGCGTTAATAAAACCCGAAACCAGCATGCAATCATGGCGAAATAAATGGTTGAAAATCACGCAATCATGTATATCAGTAGTTTAGGCTCGTGTTTAGCTATCGGAATGGCCAGCCGCCGCCTCGGCGCGCTCGGCATTCCACGCAACGAGCGCCTCGTGGACCGCCTTGGCAACATCGGCAGGTATGCCGCGAACTTCCGCGATCTCTTGCTCGCTCGCCGCGCGCAAACGCTTCATCGAACCAAAATGGCGCATAAGGGCACGTTTTCTGGTGGGTCCCACGCCTGGAACGTCATCGAGTACCGAAACTGTCATGGCTTTATCGCGCAACTCACGATGGAATGTGATTGCAAAACGGTGCGATTCATCGCGCACCTGTTTAATTAGATAGAGCGAAGCAGACCCGGTCGGCAGCACGACGGGAGTCTCGTCCCAAGGCACAAAAACTTCCTCATCGGCCTTTGCCAAGCCACAAACTGGTATATCGAGCCCAAGAGCCTCAAGTTGCTTGATCGCAGCGGTCAATTGCGGCTTACCGCCATCGACAACGAGCAAATCGGGGCGCGAGCCAAAACGCTCGTCGGCCATGCGCTCGGGAGCATAGCGTCGTCCCAAAACCTCGGACATCGACACGAAGTCGTTTGCCTCGTCCAATTCGGCCTGAATTTTAAAACGACGGTACTGGCTCTTGTCGGCGCGTCCGTTGGTAAACACCACCATCGAGGCGACGGTAAAGGTTCCATGCAGCGTCGAGATATCGAAGCACTCGATACGCATCGGCGGCGCCGGCAGCGCCAGCGCGCTTTCGAGCTCCAGGAGCGCTTGATTGGTGCGGTCGTCAGCGTACCCCGTTCGCATCATGTAGCGCATGAGGGCATGGCGCGCATTTTTGGATGCCATATCGAGCAAACGGTGCTTTTCGCCACGCTGCGGCCTATGGAGATGGCAGGAACGCTCGCGCTTGCCTGCAAGCCACTCCCCCAGCGCCTCCGCATCCTCAAGCTCGACGGAAAGGTTGACCTCAGCTGGAATATCAGCCGTCTCGTCGTAATAGCGCTTAAGAAAGCCCGACTGGAGCTCTTCCTCGTCAACATCAAGACCCTTGTCGAGAATGAACTCGCAGGTGCGAACTGTTCGGCCCTCGCGAACGACGAAGACGCAAGCGGCGGAGATGGTCTCCTCGCGATAGAACCCGATGACATCGATATCGACACTGGAGGGAAAAACGACTTGCTGACGATCGTCCAGACCCCTGATGACCTCCAAACGACGTTTGACGCGTGCCGCGCGCTCAAAGTCGAGCGCCTCGGCGGCATCCGTCATCTCGGAGGTCAGCTCATCGACGACATCCTTGCGATGGCCCGACAAAAAGCGCTCGACACGCTTGACGTTCTTGGCATAGTCTGCCGGGGAAATCGCGCCGACACACGCACCCGGGCCGCGCCCGACATGGTAGTCAAAGCAGGGACGCCCGTTTTGTGCGCAAATCATATTGACGATGTCTTCCTCGCCCTTGTGGGACTCGATGGTACGGCGACAACGACGCCACTCCGCACAGGATGCAGAGCAGATGGGGATAACCTTGCGCAGCGTATCTATCGTCTCACGTGCCGCACGGCTATCGGTATAGGGTCCAAAATAGCGCGTTCCCGGCTTATGACGCTCACGCGTGTATTTGATCGCGGGATACAGGTCGCCCTTTGTAATGGCGATAAAGGGGTAGCTCTTGTCATCCTTGAGGTCGACGTTAAAGTACGGATGGTACTGGCCGATCAGGTTGCGCTCGAGTACAAGCGCCTCATGCTCGGTTTCGACAACGATGTAGTCAAAGCTCGCCACCAGCTGCATCATCAGCGGGATCTTTTGACGCTCATCCTGCAGTGTCACGTATTGACGCATGCGGGCGCGCAGGTTTTTCGCCTTGCCCACGTAGATGACATCGCCCTTGGCATCCTTCCAAAGGTAGCATCCGGGCTGTGTGGGAACGCGCGAAACCTGCTCGGCAAGCGTTGGTATGTTGTCGTGACCGGCCACGCGCACCTACTTGCGACGAAGCAGCGCCGAGACCTCGGGCATCTTAAGGACGACGGCAAGGCCAAAGGTAACAACAAGCGAGGCGACACCCGCAACGCAAACGTAGCCAAGAGTAATCAGAATCGAGCCGCCAAGTGCCCCGACAAAGTGTTCAAGCGCCCACATGACGCCGGCGCCTGCGGCAGCACCTAGGCCACCGAGCAAAAGGCCAAAGAAACCGCCATGTAGGATAGATTTGACCTGAAGGCCACGCAGGCGACGACGCAGCCACCACAGCGAACAGCCGACCAAGATCACGTAGTCGACGACATACGAAAGCGCGATTGCCGGCATACCGAAGCCCAGCACAACGCCAAACAGCAGAACCGAGCCGGCCTGGCCGATGGCGGAATACAGGCAATAGCGGCTATAGGGCTTCATGTCGAGCAAGGCAGAGAAGCTCTTCTGCATCAACACGACCACGCCGTAGAGCGGCAGCGAGAGCGCCAGGTAGACAAGGTACTCGGACACCAGCGCCACGCCGGATTCATCGAACTTGCCAGCACAGTAGATCATATTGAGCGGACGTGCGAAGACAATCAGGTACAGTGCGAACGGAATCAGGAAGAACAGCATCTGGGCGACGCCACGCGAAATGCCCGTGCGAACGCTGTCGTAATCCTTCTCCTGTGCGTCATGAGAGAGCTCGGTATAGAGCGCCGTCGAAAGCGAGGCGGCAATCAGCGCGTAGGGCAGCGTGTACCACAGGCGCGCATAGGCGATGACGGAAGGACCCGTCTCGGGCTGGACCACCAGCGCGGCAGCGTTGGTGATAGAAGTCGAGACAAACATGCACACCGTGGCGAGCAGCGTCGGGATACCGAGCGCAATCGTCTGGCGCAGCGCGGGGTCCTTAAAGTCGATATGGATATGGGGATGCACGCCGTGCTTGCCAAGCGCGGGAATCTGACATGCCATCTGAACAAAGACACCGAGGGTCGTACCGGCCGCAATCAAGATGATGCCGGCACGTTCGCCAAACTGTGCGGACACGGGCGCAAAACCCATAAAGCTCGCAATGACGATCACATTGTTGAGGACCGGGGCAAACGTCGACCAGAAGTAGTCGCGGTGTGCGTTGAGAACGCCCGAGAACACCGAGCCCAAACCATAAAACAGAATCTGGATGGCAAAGAAACGGAACATGAACGCAGCGGTATCCATGCTGCCGCCGTCACCCGAAAGGAACGATTGCGTCCAGATAAAGCCCGGGGCGAACACGGTCCCCAGCAACGAAATGCCACCCAGCACCAAAAGCAGAATGCCGAGCAGGTTGCCCACGTACTCGTTCGAGGCCTCGCGACCCTGCTCACGCCTCACGCCCATGTACACGGGCAAAAACGCCGTCACGAGCATGCCGCCCATCACAAGTTCGTAGAGCATATTGGGCAGGTTGTTGGCGACCTGATAGGAGGACGAGAGTAGCGACATGCCGATAGCGGCCGCCATTGCCCACGTGCGGATAAAACCGGTGACGCGAGACACGATGGTCAGGATGGTCATAAGCCCGGCGGAACGACCAACCGTGGAGTAGTCCGACGAGCCCATGTCGTCAGTGTCATCTCGCGACGAAGAAGCTTCGGATGAGGGTGTCTGAGGCGCAGATTCTTTTGCAAAATGAGCTCCGCGCTTCAATTCTTCCTGCGGCATCGCTCAGTCCTCTCTCGTAATCGCGGCAACCGTCGCCCCGCAAAATGCAATTAAATCATCGGGTGCAAGCTCGAGCTGATAACCACGCTTGCCTCCCGAAATAAAAATGGTATCCCAAAGGACACATGTCTCGTCAATGAGCGTCCGGTAGCGTTTTTTCATACCGACCGGGCTGCAGCCGCCGCGAACGTAGCCAGTCGCCGCAAGCAAATCCTTCACATGCATCATGGCCAAGGACTTCTCCCCCGCGGCACGCGCGGCGGACTTTAGATCGAGCTCGTCGGCAACAGGGATACAGCACACGACATAGTCGTTGGACGGTGTCACGCAGACCAAAGTCTTAAATCCTTGACCGGGCTCCTCGCCAAGCTGCTCCGAAATCGCGACACCCAGGCCCACCGACTCATCACCATCGTCTTCGTACGTATGTAGAACATAGGAAATGCCGGCGCTTTCCAGCTCGCGCATCGCATTGGTTTTTGGCGTCTTTACAGCCTTTGCCATGACATATCCTTTCCCTCGCATTCGGACGCAAGGATTAAGTATATGTCCAATTCGGCTGCATACGTCACTTCGGCACAGCAAGCGCCATCGAATCACAAGGAGTCGATGGCGCCCATAAACTGAATCGCCTATTTATTGAGCATCAAGTTGAGCCTGACGCTCCCGGTCACGCCTGAGCAACGGCGCCAAAAACATGCCCGTATAACTCTGCGGACAGTCCGCAACCTGCTCCGGTGTGCCCGAAACCACGACGGTTCCGCCGCCGTTACCGCCCTCGGGACCCATATCGATCAGGCGGTCGGCAACCTTGATGACATCAAGGTTGTGCTCAATCACCAGCACCGTGTTGCCCGCATCGACCAAACGCTGCAGCACATCGAGCAGCTGGCGGACGTCCTCAAAATGAAGACCGGTCGTCGGCTCGTCCAAAATATAGAACGTCTTGCCCGTCTGGCGTCGATGAAGCTCCTTGGCGAGCTTCACACGCTGCGCCTCGCCGCCCGAGAGCGTCGTGGCGGGCTGGCCCAGGCTCACGTAGCCTAAGCCTACATCGTACAGCGTCTGGAGCTTGCGCTTAATCTGCGGGATATTCCCAAAGAAGGCCAGCGCCTCGGTGACGCTCATGTCGAGCACGTCCGAGATGGTCTTGCCACGGTAGGTGACCTCGAGTGTCTCGCGGTTGTAGCGTTTACCGCCGCAAACTTCGCAGGGAACGTAGATATCGGGAAGGAAGTGCATCTCGATCTTAATCTGCCCATCGCCCTTGCACGCCTCACAGCGCCCGCCACTCACATTAAAGGAGAAACGACCCGGCGAGTAGCCGCGCGCCTTCGACTCCGGCGTACTCGCAAACAGCGCGCGAAGATCATCCCACAGGCCGATATAGGTAGCAGGGTTGGAGCGCGGCGTGCGGCCAATCGGCGACTGGTCGATATCGATAACCTTATCGATGCACTCGATGCCCTCGATTTTTTTATACGGACCCACAGGGCGCGTCGAGCGGTGAATGGCATTCGTAAGGGCAGGCGCAATGGTGTCGGTAACCAGGGAGCTCTTGCCCGATCCCGACACGCCGGTAACAACCGTAAGCGTACCAAACTCGATTTTGGCAGTAACGTTTTTGAGGTTGTTGGCTCGAGCGCCCGTAATTTTAAGGCAGCCGCGACCGGGCTTGCGCCGTTCATCAGGCACCCGGATCATTCGTTTACCGGTCAGATAAGCGCCCGTCATCGACTCGGGACACGCCATGATATCGGCAGGCGTTCCCGCCGCGACTACGTGTCCGCCGTTGACGCCGGCGCCGGGCCCCATGTCGATCACGTAATCGGCGGCACGGATTGTATCCTCGTCGTGTTCGACGACGATAACGGTATTGCCGATATCGCGCAGGCGCTCGAGCGTCTTGATCAAGCGCTCGTTGTCACGCTGATGAAGACCGATCGAGGGCTCGTCCAGAATATAGAGCACGCCCATGAGACCCGCGCCGATCTGCGTTGCCAGGCGAATACGCTGCGCCTCGCCACCGGAAAGCGTCGCCGAGGCACGATCGAGCGTCAGATAGTCGAGTCCAACATCGACCAGAAAACGCAAGCGCTCCAGGATTTCCTTGACGATACGGCCGCCGATAAACTGTTGGCGCTCGGTGAGTTCCAGGCCCTCAAAAAACTCGAGCGATTCACGGCACGACAGGCAACAAACCTCGTAAATGGACTTGCCGCCCACGGTGACGGCGAGCATCTCAGGGCGCAAACGAGCGCCGTGGCAGCTCGAGCACGGCTCCTCGCGAATGTACTTCTCCAGGCGCGCCTTGGTGTTCTCGTTCGTCGTCTCGGTATAGCGTTCGTACAGGATGTTGCGAACGCCCGAAAACTTGGTATCCCACTGGCTGCGACGTCCGTCGAGCTTTTGGTAGTCGACCGAGATCTTCGTATCGCCCAGGCCATCCAAGAATGCACGACGCACGCGAGGGGGCAAGTCCTCCCACGGCGTATCGGTGCTCACCTTAAAGTGTTTGCAGACCGCAGCAAAAATCTGCGGATAGTAGTTCGAGTTGCCAAACAGGCTACCAAAGACTCCGTCGGCAATGGACTTCGAGGGGTCCTCGATCAACGCCTCGGCATCAACGGTTTTCTTAAAGCCCAGGCCGTCGCACTCAGGACATGCGCCATAGGGAGCGTTGAACGAAAAATCACGCGGCTGAAGATCGTCAATGGAGTGACCATGCTCCGGGCACGCCAAGGCCAACGAATACTCCAGCAGCTCGCCCTCGGTCCCCTCGGGAGCATCACGATCGGGCAGCATGTACACGTTTACATTGCCGTGAGCCAGCGCGGTCGCCTGCTCAACAGACTCGGCGATACGGCCCAGAGAGTTCTCACGGATCACGATGCGATCGACTACGACCTCGATATCGTGCTTGAACTTCTTGTCCAGATCGATCGGATCGTCGAGCGAGCGCACTTCACCGTCGACACGCACGCGGCTAAAGCCCTCGGCGCGAAGGTCCTCAAACAGTTTGGTGTACTCGCCTTTTCGCCCGCGCACCACCGGTGCCAGCACAAACGCGCGGCGGCCCTCCCCCGCCGCCAAGACCTTGTCGGCAACCTGGTCGGTCGTCTGACGCTCAATGACGCGGCCGCATTCGGGACAGTGCGGGGTGCCCACACGGGCGAACAGCAGGCGCAGATAGTCATAAATCTCGGTTACGGTGCCAACCGTCGAGCGAGGGTTTTTAGACGTCGTCTTTTGGTCGATCGACACCGCCGGCGAAAGGCCGTCGATTGAATCCAAGTCGGGTTTGTCCATCTGGCCCAAGAACTGGCGCGCATAGCTCGAAAGGCTCTCGACGTATCGACGCTGGCCCTCGGCATAGATAGTGTCAAATGCCAGCGAACTCTTGCCCGAGCCAGAAAGACCGGTAATGACCACGAGTTGGTCACGCGGAATGGAAACATCGATATCACGGAGGTTGTGCTCACGAGCGCCGCGAATAACGATAGAAGAATCAGACATGGAAGCTCCTTGCCTCCTATTGCATCGAATCATACTGTCGATGAGTTTAGCGCACTCGACGCGCACAGATGTTCGTAATACAAGATTCGCAGACCTTTAGCTTTGCGTATCGGATGCTTTGTTTCTCGAAATGCCGTGGAAAGGTTACAGTAATCTACTACTGAACTTAATTTGCTGTAACAGAGGAACGTCCATGACCGAAGATATCCCCCTTGAAATCACTTCGAGCGACATGGCCAATCTGCCCATATTCATCGCCGTCCTTATCGTGGCCACCGTCGTCGTGCACGTGTATTTTTCAATCAAACACAATGAAAAGCCGCCCATTGCCCGCGTCTTTTGGTGCGCGACGCTCCTCATCCCGCTCGGCATGGTAGCTGCATGGATTACGAATCAATTGCTCGTAAATGAGGACAATTCCCTATGGGTCCTTTCTTATTCGGCGCTCGGTGCTACCGCCGTCATACTTCTTGTCGAGCCCTTGGTTTCGGGACTTATCGACCAAACCGATCTTGCGACGGGAACGGTTGCCTGTATTTGCCGTGACATCCTTGTCATCGCCGCTGTTTCAGCGCTCTCGTTCGTTTCGCTCGAAATTGCCTGTAACGAAACGTTCTATCGCATTCCCGCCAACTCATTCGGGTTTTCCGTCGGGCTGCTCGCGACGGTTCTGCTCTCCCTTTATTTGCTGGGACAGCGTCATGGAGGCGTCATGGCCCTCGTGCCCGTCGCCTGTTGCATCCTTGGCATTGCCGAGCACTTCGTCATAACGTTTAAAGGCGAAGCCATCCTGCCAAGCGATATCTTGGCCCTTGGCACCGCAATGGAAGTGAGCGAGGGATACGAGTTTACCTTTACCGCCGGAATCGTAACCTCTCTCGCCCTGCTGGAGATTTCCCTGGGGCTTCTTTCGCTTATCCGACCGAGAAAGCTCCGTACGCCCACCCATGTCTTCCCCGCAATCGCCGCTAACCTCTGCGCTTTTCTGCTAGTGACCGTTGTGGGGCTCTCGGGCTTTTCCAGCATCGACTTGGAGCAGGCGCTGAATTTTGGATTTGACCGTTGGCAGCCCATCACCACGTATGCGTCTCAGGGTTTTATCACTTCGTTCACCGAAATGGTCAACGAGTTGCCCATTGAGAAGCCCGAAGACTATACGCCCGATGAGGCGCAAAGCATCGAGCAGGAGCTCGCCGCCACCTACGACAGCACGTATGGCTCGAGCGAGCAGCGCGCGGTGGCCGTTGCCCAGTTCAATGAAATCAAGCCGACGATTGTTGCCGTCATGAACGAGAGTTTTAGCGACCTTTCGTGCTTTGAGCAGCTCCAGGCGGCCGGGTACACCGGCCCCGCATTCTACAACTCGCTTCCCGACACACTTGTTCGCGGCACCATGCTCGCTTCGGTCACCGGTGGCGGAACGGCAAACTCCGAATTCGAATTTTTGACCGGAGCGACAACAGCCTTTGTCGGATTAGGCAAGATCCCCTATCAGCTGTATCAGATGAATGGCGTCAACAGCCTGGCAAAGGACCTTAAAGAGCTTGGGTATACCGCTACCGCTATGCACCCGCAAAACCCCGTCAACTACCATCGAGATAAGATCTATCAGCAGCTGGGCTTTGGAGACTTTCTTTCAATCGGCGATTTCGAAGGTGCGCCCTGTTACCATGCCGGCGTATGCGACTACGCCACCTACGACAAGATACTCGACCTGCTTAGAACCGACGAAGCGCCGCAGTTCATCTTTGACGTCACGATGCAAAATCACGGCGGCTACGACTATGGCACCGTTCCCGCCGAAGAGCTGACAAACTATTGGGTCGAGGGAGCCAGCGAGGGCGCCAATAGCGCGCTCAACACCTATCTTACCTGCATCAACGCGTCCGACCGGGACCTCGAGTTTTTTATCAACGAGCTCCGCAATATCAGCAGACCGGTTGTCCTTGTCTTTTTTGGCGACCATCAGCCGAGCGCCGCAACGACTCTCAACGATGAGCTGTACCCTCAGGAAGATACGGCAAGCCACGCTTTCCGTATCTATCAGTCGACCTATTTCGTCTGGGCTAACTATGAAATCGCCGGCAATACCGAGCTCAACGTCTACGACACCGTCGGGGCAAACGAGATTGCAGCCATTACCCTTAATAAGATCGGCGCCCCGCTCACCGACTATCAAAAGGCCCTGCTTGCAACAAGGTCAGATGTGCCCACCATCAATGTCGCCGGCTACCTTGGTGCCGACGGGCTGCGCTACGACTTGGAATCTGAAGACAGCCCATACGCCTCGACGATCGACAAGCTGCAGCGCATGCAATACCTCGAGTTTGCCAGCAAAGTTCAGTAAGCCCGCCCATTCGCTTGGACCCATCGTATTGCAAGCACGCTCGGCCCAAATGCATCGCAAATGACTCCCGCTCGCAAACGAGGGTACAATGACGCTCGTGTCACATCACGGGGCCCCGGCCCCAACATATACAAAGGAGTCATACATGGGTTGCGAGCACGCACAGGCCGCCGGCGGACAAACGTCGCCGTCGCAATTTGAGGAGAACACGCTGTCCGAGGTCAAACGCGTCATCGCCGTGCTTTCCGGCAAGGGCGGTGTCGGCAAGTCGTTTGTCACCGGTGCCATCGCCACCGAGCTTGCCCGTCACGGCCACAAGGTCGGCGTCCTCGATGCCGACATCACCGGTCCCTCCATCCCCAAGATGTTCGGTATGAGCGGACGCCACGTCCATGCCCTTGGCAACCTTATGCTGCCCGAAATCTCCGAGCACGGCGTCAAGGTCATGAGCTCCAACCTGCTGCTCCAAAACGAGACCGACCCCGTCCTTTGGCGCGGTCCGGTCATCGCAGGCGCCATTAGGCAGTTCTGGAGCGAGACCTCGTGGGGCCCCATCGACTACCTGCTGGTCGACATGCCTCCGGGAACAGGCGACGTCGCGCTCACCGTCTTCCAGTCGCTGCCCGTCGACGGCATCGTCATCGTCACGAGCCCGCAGGATCTGGTCTCGATGATCGTCGCCAAGGCGGTCAACATGGCCGAGAAGATGAACGTCCCCATTCTGGGCATTGTCGAGAACATGAGCTATATTGAGTGCCCCGACTGCGGCAAGAAGATTGAGGTCTTTGGCAAGAGCAAGCTCCCCGAGGTCGCAGATCGCTATAACCTCGACATCTTGGGCCAGCTTCCCATTAATCCGGCACTCGCCGAGGCCTGCGATAAGGGCGAGGTCGAGACCGCGCTGCCCGATGACATGTTGCCCAAGGCAGTCTCTGCCGTCGAGGCCATTACCCCGCACGAGACCGACGAGGCCTAAGTGAACGCGAGCGCCTTCTATGACGTCCTGGTAATCGGCGGCGGGGCTTCAGGCCTCGCCGCTGCCATTACGGCCGCACGCGCTGGCAAAAGCGTCTGCATCGTTGAGCGCGATGTCGCCTGTGGCCTTAAGCTCCTTGCGACCGGTAACGGCCGCTGCAACCTCTCCAACGAATCGATTGATCCTCAGCGGTATAACCACCCCGCATTCGTCGAATCCGTCATGGGCCCCCAGCCCGAACAAGAGCTTATGGGTTTCTTCTCCTCGCTGGGTATCATGACAACCTCCGAGGAAGGCCGGCTGTACCCGCGCTCCCTTCGCGCTGAATCGGTGCGCGACGCGCTTCTCAACGTTTGCGACCGCCTAGGTATCACCTTAATCTGCGGAGCCAACGTTGCCTCGGCGCACAAAGCTTCCGAAGGCTGGGCACTCCAAATAGACCGTCCAGCGCGGGTGCTCAAGGCAAAAAAGCACGACGACCGAAAATCGGAGCTCCGCTCGCTTCGGAAAGCGCTCGCCGATGTCCCTCGCAAGAACGAGGCCCTGCAGGCACATGCCGTAATTATCGCCACGGGCGGCAACCCCACCGGTATCGCCGATACGTTTCGCCTCCCCCTCACTTCGCTGCGCCCCATCCTCTGCCCCGTATCGGCAACGGTCGTCGGCGATCGGACGGCACTCAAGACGTTGGATGGCCTGCGCGTCCGCGCCCGCTTGACGCTCGCCCGCAATCATAATGAGCTCTGGCACGAAGACGGTGAAGTCCTGTTTCGAGCCTTCGGCATCTCGGGCGTCGCTGTCTTCAACCTCTCCCGTCGTATCCAGCGCGGCGATACGATCCTGCTCGACGTTTTCCCCGACCTCTCCAAAGACAAGCTGCTCGATATGCTCAACCGACGCGTTGAGCTGCTCGGCAGCTTTTCGCCCCGCGATCCCCGTTGGCTCGACGGCATGCTCGCCCCGCAACTCTCCCGCGTCGTCTGCACGGCGTTCGAGCAGTGCCATCCAGGCTCCAACGATGTCATCCACCTGGTCTCGGTCCTCAAGCACTTTAAGTTGCTCGTCGAGGGAACAGCCGAGGAGCGCTCGGCGCAGGTCACGCGTGGTGGCGTATCTGTCGAGAGCATCTCAACACCCAGTCTACGCGCGTGCAGCGTTGTCGACGCCCCGCTTTACGTCTGCGGCGAAGCGCTCGACATCGACGCCGATTGCGGAGGCTTTAACCTTGCGTGGGCCTGGCTCTCGGGCATTCGCGCTGCAAGCAGCCTGTAGCCGCTCAGTCTATAATCAAAAACGCATTCGGGCCGTCTGGAATACCGGACGGCCTCTTTCTTGCCTCTAAGGAGACCTCGATGATCGAAATCACCCAAGTCAACGCGTCGCTCGATGAAGCCGGCGATGAAAATGCCTGTCTCATTGTTGGCAAGCGAGTCGCCAAGCGCGTCCTACGTTGCAAGGACTCCGAGATCAAGTCCATCGAGCTCCACCGCAAGTCAATCGACGCTCGCAAAAAACGAGACGTCCATTTTATCCTGAGCTTTCGTGTTGAGCTGACTAGTCCCCACCTCGAGCAAGAAGCGGTCGACAGCGTTGCCGAGCGTGACCGCTCGCGCGTACGCGCGATAGAAGACGATGAGCCTTCATTCCCCTCCCCCGTCTCCGACGCACCTCAAGAACGCCCTGTCGTTGTCGGCGCCGGATGCGCCGGCCTTTTCGCTGCGCTCACGCTCGCCGAAGCAGGTCTTAAGCCCTTGCTTATCGAGCGCGGCGACCCGGCATTTCGCCGCTCGCAGGCGATCGACCTCTTTCTAAAGGAGCGCATCCTCGACCCCGAGAGCAATATTCAGTTTGGTCTGGGCGGCGCGGGGACCTTCTCGGACGGCAAGCTCAATACGGGAACAAAAAATCCCGCCCATCGCCTTATCCTCGAAACCTTCGTCGAGGCGGGTGCGCCCCGCGATATTCTGTGGGATGCCAAGCCGCACATTGGCTCCGACATCCTTCCCACGGTTGTCACCGCTATATCCCAGCGCATCGAGCAGCTCGGAGGTGTCGTCCGTTATCGAACGAAGCTCGTCGACATTCGCATCGACGTGTCTGGCGCCATCACCAGCATTGATGTCCAATCGTCCCAAGACGCCGCTTACGAGTCAATCGAGACAAAGCACCTCATCCTCGCCTGCGGGCATTCTGCTCGCGATATTTTTGAGCTCCTTAAGGACCACAACGTGGCCCTCGCACAAAAGACCTTTGCCATGGGCGTTCGCATCGAGCATCCGCAACGCGACATCGACAGAGCCCAATATGGAGCCTCGGCGGGACATCCAGCGCTCGGGGCAGCCCCCTACAAGCTCGTCGCCCATCTTCCCAACGGCCGCAGCGTGTTCTCGTTTTGCATGTGCCCCGGCGGACAGGTTGTTGCCGCCTCTTCAGAACCGTGCCATCTGTGCGTCAACGGGGCCAGTCTCAATGCCCGCGACGGACGCAACGCAAATGCCGCCCTGCTCGTTAACGTCACGCCTGAGGACCTTCCCAACGATGACCCGCTCGCCGGCATCGAGCTCCAGCGTGCCTGCGAGGCGGCCGCCTATCGCCTGGGCGGTTCCAACTGGAACGCACCGGCACAACTCGTCGGAGATTTCCTCGCAGGACGCGCCAGCAAGGCGCCCGGAAAGGTAAAGCCCACCTATCCGCTCGGTGTGACCTGGACGGCAATTGACGAAGCCCTACCGCAGCATATCGTCGAGTCGCTCCGCCTGGGACTTCCCCTACTCGGAAAAAAGCTACGAGGCTACGACCGTCCCGATGCCGTTCTTACCGGCGTGGAGACTCGTTCGAGCTCACCGGTCACTGTCACCCGAGACCGAACGTGCCATGCCGTGTCGACCCCGGGCCTCTACCCTTGTGGTGAGGGAGCTGGATATGCCGGCGGCATCATGAGCGCGGCCACCGACGGCATCCGTTGTGCTGAAGCCCTGATCGCAGACCTCTAACGCACAAATTCCAGCGCGCAAAAGACATAGGCCCCGAGCTCCACAGGGAACTCGGGGCCTGTTCGCGGCTATTTCTTAAACCGTGCACCCTGGCGTTTTCTGCCCGATGCGAACGTGGAACCCTTGCGGGCCTGCGAGCGTAAGCGCTCGATCGTCTCGTCCTCAGACGCACCCTCGAGCATCGCCCGAATCTGAACGACAACATCGCGCAGGCGCGCCGCCTCCTCAAAGTCCATAGCGGCAGAAGCGTTACGCATATCCTCTTCCATGGTTTCGACGATCCGCACAAGCTCGTCATGCGGCAGTTCTTCCAACTGCTCCGCAAGTGTCTGCTCGGGCGCCACCGTTTCCGGCACACCGCCCTCGCCCGACTCATCGGGCGTATAGAATGCGCCATGGCCAAGAGAGTCGCCCTTCGAGCGTCCCTTGGAGCCCACAGTTTTTTCGGCCTCGGCAATAAAACTTGAGATGTCGTTGATGGCCTTGCGCACTGTCTTGGGCACAATGCCATGTTCTTCGTTATATGCCATCTGAATCTCGCGACGGCGCTGCGTCTCCTCGATGGCCTCTTTCATCGAATCGGTCACAACGTCTGCATACATGATGACTTCGCCATCGGCGTTACGGGCCGCACGGCCAATCGTCTGAATCAGCGAACGGCGGTTGCGCAAGAAGCCTTCCTTATCGGCATCGAGAATTGCCACCAGTGAGACCTCGGGAAGATCCAAGCCCTCGCGGAGCAGGTTGATGCCAACGAGAACATCGATCTTGCCCTCGCGCAGCGTTCGCAGGATCTCGACACGGTCCATTGTCGCCGTATCAGAGTGCATGTAATTGACCTTAATGCCCGCATCAAGTAGATGGTCGGTCAGGTCCTCGGCCATGCGTTTGGTCAACGTGGTCACCAGCACGCGCTCCTTGCGGGCAACGCGCTCGCGAATCTCGTCCTCAAGATCGTCAATCTGACCGCGAACTGGACGCACGTCAATCTTGGGGTCGAGCAGGCCGGTCGGACGAATAATCTGCTCCACGTCGTTTTGGCTCACCCGCAGCTCGTAGTCGCCCGGCGTGGCCGAAACATAGATAAACTGGGGGATCCTTGCCTCAAACTCATCGAAACGAAGCGGGCGGTTATCGAGCGCCGAGGGCAGGCGAAAACCGTGTTCCACCAGCGTCACCTTACGCGAGCGGTCACCTTCGTGCATGCCGCGAATCTGCGGCACCGTCACATGGCTCTCATCGATGATGCAGAGCATATCCTTGGGAAAGTAATCGATTAGGGTAAACGGCGGCTCACCCGGCTTGCGACCGTCCAGATGACGCGAGTAGTTCTCGATGCCGTTGCAAAAGCCCATCGTCTCGAGCATCTCAAGATCATAATCGGTACGCTGCTGCAGACGCTGCGCCTCGAGCAACTTGTCGGTCGCCTTGAGCTCCGCCACGCGCTTCTCGCATTCTTCGCTGATCGATTTCAGAGCCGCCTTGACCTTCGGCTTCTCGGTCACGTAGTGCGATGCCGGCCATACGGGAATGGCCTCGTACTCACGAAGCATCTCACCGGTGACCTCATCGATCTCGGCAATCAGCTCGACCTCGTCGCCAAAGAACTCAAACCGCAACGGATGCTCGGCATAAGGCGGATACACGTCAACAACATCGCCGCGCACGCGGAACGTGCCACGTGCCAGGTCATAGTCATTGCGATCATATTGAATGTCGATAAGTGCATGGATAAAGTCATCGCGCTCGAGCGGCACCTTCTTGTCGACGTTTGGAGCCAGACCCGCATAGTCCTCAGGAGAGCCAATGCCATAGATACACGAGACCGATGCGACAACGATCACATCACGTCGAGAGAGCAGTGACGCGGTCGCCTGATGGCGCAGCATCTCGACCTCTTCGTTAATCGAGGAGTCTTTCTCGATATATGTATCGCTTTGCGGCACATACGCCTCGGGCTGATAGTAGTCGTAGTACGAGACGAAGTAGACCACAGCGTTGTTGGGAAAGAACTCTTTGAGCTCGCTCGCAAGCTGAGCAGCGAGCGTTTTATTGGGGGCCATGACCAGCGTCGGCTTTCCCAGGGCCTCAATAGTCTTTGCCATCGTGAAGGTCTTGCCCGAACCAGTCACGCCCAGCAAAACCTGATAGCGGTCTCCATCCCTCACGCCCTGCACAAGCGACTCAATGGCCTTAGGCTGGGAACCGGCAGGCTCATAGGGAGACACGACCTTAAACGGCACGTCAGAGCCTTCAACGCCAAAGCGCTTAAGTTCACCACCAACGCGTTCTACTTCAAATTCCGCCATGGATACTCCTAACTCATATATCTGCAGTATACGCAGGCGGCAGGCATAGTCTTATACGAACCGATCGGGATAGAGGGTCTTGTAGCGAACCCAGGCATTATTGACACGAATCAGATACGCCTGCGTCTCGGGAAAGGTAATTGCATTATGAAGCGACGTACTCTGCTGCGCCCATCCGTCGACGTTGCCCATGCCGGCGTTATAGGCGGCAATGGCACTGTCAGTCGACCCGTTAAAATACGCTAGAAGATACGAAAGATACGCACAGCCAAACTCGATATTCGTAGCCGGATCGTTAAGGTTGTCGGCCGAATACTCGCCACCGTCGACAAGGCCCTTGGCGATCATATCCTGGGCAGTCTCGGGCATCAGCTGCATTAATCCCTGAGCACCCTGATTCGACTCGGCCTCGGGATCCGAATTCGATTCCGACTTAATGACAGCGCACACCAGATACGGATCCAGATTATGCGAAATACTGGATTGCTTTACATACGCCTCGTAGTCAATCGGATACAGCGGCTTAAAGAAAGCGGCAGGAGCATACGAGTAAACGAATGAGATAAGGCCGAAGGCAAAAACGGCAGCCAGCGGTATAAGGCGATACCATGTAAGGAAACGTGTCTTAGGCATCGGCCTCCTCCTTATCCACTACATCCCGGAACCCATGGCGCGCAAGCCATGCGTCCAGTTGTTCAAAGAGCGAGTTATCGCCTGCCGCATTGTCAATCACCGTTGCAGCGAGATTGCACAGCGCAGACTCTTCGGGCTGGCAAGCAGAACGGGCATCGAAATCAGATGGCTCCATACCACGTTGAATAGCGCGCTCGCGACGAACTGATAAAGGGGCGCTGATGACCAGAATTTCATCAGCCAAACCAAATGCATCCTCAAAACCAGTCGGAGCAGAAACCTCGACTACCGCAAAGGGATAACGGGGAGACGAAACCGTACAACAAACCGGATCGAGAATCCTAAGCGAAAGCTGTTCAATGAGAACGGGATGCACAATGCCATTGAGCCGTGCGACCGAATCAGGAGAAGCAAAAGCTCGAGAAGCGAGGATGCTGCGGCGAATGCCGCCATCCTCATCCAAAATGTCCCAACCGAATTCATCCGCGAGTGCATTGACGATATCAGAGCCCGGCAAATACAGCGATTTTGCAAGCTCATCCAGATCGATTAGCATAGCGCCACGAGATTCGAAATAGCGGCAGGCAGTCGACTTACCCGAAGCAATATTGCCCAAGACAAATACGGTAAACATCAAGCCCTCCCTAACGCCAATGCGAGTAATTATCGCTCAAATACACTAGAAGGACTCAAAATACAGCCAAACAGTAAGAGCGAATACGGGGGAGCTAAATCCCAAAGTACAAAGTGTATATAACGCAAAAAAGGGGGAGGCCTCGCGGCCTCCCCCTTCTCAGTTCAAGCGTACGGCTCGGTGCCGTCCACCGGTCAGCGG
>DAIMBN010000010.1:0-45817 GCA_036718335.1 Coriobacteriaceae bacterium | reverse complement strand
CGACCCCAAGGGTCGCGCCGTCACCGAGGCCGGTCCCTCCGACGCTGTCGAGATCCTGGGTCTGCAGTCCGTGCCCAACGCCGGTGACGAGTTCCGCGTGTTCGAGGACGAGCGCGAGGCTCGCGCCCTTGCCGACGAGCGTTCGCTCAAGGCCCGTATCGAGGAGCAGAGCCGCGTCAAGCACGTCACGCTCGAGAACCTCTTCGAGACCATCGCCGACGCCGAGGTCAAGGAGCTCAACCTGATCATCAAGGCCGACGTCCAGGGCTCTATCGAGGCCCTTCAGGACTCGCTCGACAAGATGGATCAGTCCGAGGTTCGCATCAACACGATCCACTCCGCCGTTGGCGCCATCAACGAGACCGACGTCGTCCTGGCCGACGCCTCCAACGCCATCATCATCGGCTTTGGCGTCCGTCCCGACGGTAAGGCCCGCTCCGCCGCCGAGCGCGAGGGCGTCGAGATCCGTTGCTACGACGTCATCTATAAGTGCCTCGAGGAGCTCGACGCCGCCCGTATCGGCATGCTCAAGCCCACCGAGGTCGAGGTCGCCACGGGTACCGCGACTGTCCTGGACACCTTCAAGGTGCCCAAAGTCGGTATCGCCGCCGGTGTCCGCGTCGAAGAGGGCGAGATCGCCGCGACCGATTCCGTGCGCCTGGTGCGCGACGGTATCGTGGTCTTCAACGGCAAGATCGCCTCGATGCGCCACTACAAGGACGAGGCCAAGAGCCTCAAGAGCGGTTCCGAGGGCGGCATTGGCCTGGAGAACTTCCAGGACATCAAGCCCGGCGACCAGATCGAGGGTTACCGCATCGACCAGGTTGCCCGTACCGAGTAGGGGGTAGCGCTATGAAGCAAACGCAGGCAACCCGCCGTCTGGGCGAGCAGCTTCGCGAGAAGCTTGGTTATATCCTGCTCTTTGAGGTTTCCGATCCGCGTCTCGACCTGGTTACTTTGACCGCGGTCGAGGTCGCGGTGGACCGTTCGTTCGCGCGTGTGTACGTGTCGTGCGATGCGAGCCGCTACGACGAGGTCATGGAGGCGCTCGCAAGCGCCAAGGGCCGTATTCGTAGCCTGTTGGCCCGCTCGCTCGATTGGCGTGTCACGCCCGAGCTCGATTTTCGTATCGATCGCTCGACCGATGAGGCCGAGCGCATCACGCGTGCGCTGGAAAACGTTCCCGCCACGCTTGCGATCGAAAAGGACGAGGACGGCTATCCGATAGCGGACGCCGTCCAGGAGGCAGCTTTAGATGACTAATTCCGCCGACCTCGCCTCGTGCGAGTCTGCAGATATTCAGCGACGCATCCTCGAGCTCATCGAGGGTGCGTCCTCCATTGCGATTTCGGGACATACTTCTCCCGATGGCGATGCCTTGGGCTCCGTGTTGGGTCTGGGCCTTTCGCTCATGAAGTTTTTTCCCAACAAGGACATTGCGCTGCTGCTGGCAGACGATGACCCGGTTCCGCGCATCTACCGCTTTATGGAAGGCTCCGATCGCCTGGTGCCGGCATCTGCGTACACCGGCAATCCGGACCTGTTCATCTCGGTGGACGTACCGGTCGTCGAGCGTCTCAATAATTCCGCCGAGGTGCTTCGTCGCTCCAAGCATGTGGTGTGCTTCGATCACCATCCGGCGCGCGAGGAGTTTGCCGAGCTCAGCCTGAGGCGCGTCGAAGCTGCAGCCTGCGCGATGATCATCGACCGTTTCTTGGACAATTGTGGCATTGTCGCACGTGATGGCGTTGCGACCTGCCTGCTGTGCGGTTTGGTTACCGATACCGGCCGTTTTCAGTACCAAAACGCCGATGCCGCCGCGTTCCATGCGGCCTCGCGTCTGGTTGCCCACGGTGCCGATCCGGCGCGCGTTGCACTCGAGGTCTATCAGAGCATGCGCGTTGAGTTTTTGCACCTCAAGTCTATTGTTATGGGCCGCATTAAGACGGTGGCCCACGGGCGCGTCGCGTATAGCTACGCGTACCAGAGTGACCTTGAGGCCTGCGGTGTCACCTCGGATGAGTGCGACGGACTGGTCGATGTGGTGCGCTCGGTGATGGGTGTGGAGGTCTGCCTGTTCCTGAAGGGCATCGAGGGCGATACCAAGGTGCGCGGCAACCTGCGCTCCAAGGGCGACCTCAACGTGTCCGAGATCGCTGCTGCTTTTGGCGGAGGCGGACATCCCGCTGCCGCCGGTTTCTCCAACAACGGAACGATTCTCGAGACGCTCACCGTGGCACTTCCTATGCTGGCCGAACTGGTAGGGGAGGATCCCGCTTCGGTGACCGTCGAGCTTTAACTTTTTGGATGGTACATGGCTCGTCGTACGCCTTCTCAACTGAATTTGCTGCTCGCTGTCGATAAGCCGGTGGGCTGCACGTCCCACGACGTGGTTTCGCAATGCCGGCGCGCCCTCCATGAGCGGCGCGTCGGTCATGCCGGCACGCTCGACCCTATGGCATCGGGTGTCATGGTGGTGGGCGTGGGTCAGGCCACCCGTCTGCTGGGTATGCTCACGCTCGATACCAAAAGCTATGTCGCCGACATCTCGTTTGGTGCCGAGACCAATACCGATGATGCGGAGGGCGAGGCGGTCCGCACGGTGGCTGTTGCCAACGAGCTGCGCGATCCTGCCTATGCCCGTGAGCGCCTGGCGGCCATGCTGGGTCCGCAGATGCAGGTGCCGCCGGCGTTTTCGGCTATCTCGGTCAATGGCGTTCGCGCCTACAAGTCTGCTCGCGAGGGCAATGCGGTGGATCTACCTCCGCGCCCCGTCGAGGTCTATGCCGCCGACCTGATCGCCGTGGGCGGCGAAGGTGATACGTGTGTGTGGACCGTGGCGTTCTCGGTGAGCAAGGGCACCTATATCCGTGCACTCGCTCGCGACTTGGGCCGTGCCTGCGAGAGCGCCGCGCACATTTCCGCGCTGCGCCGCACGGCCTCCGGTGTTGTTTCCATTGGCGCTTGTCATGCGGTCGAGGAGCTTTCTCTCGAGTCCGCGGCTGGCTTTGCCCTGGACCCCATTGCGGCTCTGGGCGCCACGCGTGTTGACTTGCCGGGCAATCTTGCCGACGACCTGCTCTGCGGCCGACGCATTCCCGTTGAGCGCGCGCTTGCCGATTTCGATGTCTCGAAGGCGCCGTTTGCGTTGGTGCTCGATGGGGGACTCAAGGCGCTCGCTCGCATTGAGGGCGGCCGCTTTGTCATGGAGCACGTGTTTCCGCAGGCAATCGGCGGTGTTCGATGATGTTGTCCGCTCGCGAGCTCGCGCGTATCTTTTTCGCGGGCGAGTCGGACGAGACTCGCATCGTTACTGCCGATACGTTTGATGAGTGCGAGCACTTGGGTGCCGCCTCCATCGCCATCGGCGTGTTCGACGGCGTTCACCGTGGACACCAGGAACTCATCGAAGCGCTTGTCCGTGATGCCCGTGCCCATGGCTGTAAGGCGGTCGTGGTTACCTTCGATCCCGACCCGGACGTTGTGGTGAGCCCTTCGCCCGCTCAAAAATTGATGACGACGGCCGACCGTCTGCATGCCCTGGCTCAAACCGGGGTCGATGCGGTGGTGGCCGTTCCCTTTACGCCTGAGGTTGCGGCGCTTGACCATGTTGATTTTCTCTCGCTGGTGTCGCGTCTGGTCGACATTCGCTCGATTCGCGTTGGCAGCGACTTTAGGCTGGGCCGTGGCGGTGCATCTGGTGTTGCCGAGATGCGCGCCTGGGGTGCCGAGCGCGGCGTTGACGTGTATGGTCACGACCTGCTTTGTGAGGGCGGTGAGGCCATTTGCGCCACCCGCATTCGTCATGAGTTGGGACAGGGCCATGTGGAGCTTGCTGCTGAGTTGCTTGGCCGCCCGTATATGGTGCGTGGCGGTGTTATTCGCGGCCGTCACGAGGGCTCTGGCATGGGCTTTCCCACGGCAAATCTACAGGTTCCCGACGGTATTCAGGTGCCTGCCGATGGCGTGTATGAGGGTCTGGTGCTGGTCGATGACACCGCGTGGCCCGCTGCCGTGAACGTCGGACTGCCGCCGACGTATGCCGACGATGCCGCTTCGGCGCACCTCGAGGCTAATTTAATTGGTTATACGGGCGACCTGTACGGCTCTTCTGTTTCGCTGGCGTTTACGCGCTGGCTGCGTCCGTCGCGCGTGTTCGATTCGCTGGATGAGTTGATCGCGACCGTCGAGGGTAATATCGAAGATATTCGTCACAACTTGGGCGAGCAGGGGGTGAGCATCCGTGATTAGCGATGAAGAAAAAGACCAGGTACGCGCTGCGTCCGACCTAGTCGCCATCGTGCAGGAAACGGTTGAGCTCAAGCCTCGCGGTCATGAGTTTTGGGGTTGCTGTCCCTTTCATGGCGAAAAGACTCCGTCCTTCCACATTATTCCCGCCACGCAGGTGTGGCATTGCTTTGGCTGTGGCGAGGGTGGCGACGTCTTCACCTATATCATGAAGCGCGAGAACCTGAGCTTTCCCGAGTCAATCCGTTATTTGGCCGATCGCGCGGGCATTGAGCTGCACGACACCGGAGATCGCCGCGAGCGCGGCACCAAGCGTGCCCGAATCTACGATCTGTGCGCCGAGACCGCCCAGTTCTACCACACCATGCTTATGCGCGGCAAGGACGGCCGTCCGCGCGAGTACTTTGCCAGCCGCGGCATGGGTGGCGACGTCTGCCGCCGCTACTGCCTGGGCTTTGCACCGGGCCGCAACGCGCTGGTGTCGCACCTGTTCCAGGCGGGTTTTACCCCGCAGGAGATGATCGACGCCAACGTTGCCGTGAGCCGCGGGCGAGGGCAGCTTGCCGACCGCTTCTACGACCGCGTGATGTTTCCCATTTTTGATGAGCAGGGTCATAACATCGCCTTTGGTGGTCGCATCATGGGTGACGGCCAGCCTAAGTACCTCAATACCGCCGAGACGAGCGTATTTCATAAAAAGCGAAACCTCTACGGCTTTAATTGGGCCAAGGAGTTTATCGTCGCGCAGGATACCGCCATCGTGGTGGAGGGCTATACCGACTGCATCGCCTGTTGGGAGGCGGGGATTAAAAACGTTGTCGCCACGCTGGGCACCGCGCTCACGGAGCATCACGTCAAGACGCTCACTCGCTTTGCCAAGCGCATCGTGTATATGTTCGATGGCGATGCCGCCGGTCAAAAGGCCGCCCGTCGCGCGATTCAGTTTATCGAGCAGGATTCGATGGACCTGCGCTGCGTGGTGCTGCCCGACGGCAACGATCCAATGGAGTTTATCACGGCGCATGGTGGACAGGAACTGCAGACGCGCATCGACGCTGCCGAGCCGCTTATGGACTTTGTCTACCGTTCGCTGCAGGAGTCGAGCGATATCACCACGCCGGGCGGTCGCGCCAAGGCGCTGGAGGACGCTCTCACGCTCATCTATCCGCTGCGCGATAGCTACATGATCGATACGTACTTTATTCAGATTGCCGATCTACTGGGTTTGGATCTGGAGACGGTGCGTGCGAGCTCGGGCCGTGTGTTTCGCGATGTCGCCAAGCGCGAGGATGCGGAACGACGTCGCGAGCAGAACTATGAGCGCCAGCGGGCTCAGGCTGAGCGGTCCGGTAGCGCGGGCGGTCGGGCGTCGGGTTCTCACGATGCCGGTCGCGGTGCTTGGGCATCGGGCGCGACGCCGCCGGTGTCCGCGCCTGTCGAAGAAGAGCCGTACGACTACGTCCCGCTCGATGCCTATGGCGCTGCACCAGTGGAGGTCGTTGACGATTTGCCGCCAATCGATGTGCACGATGGTGTGGGCGCTGTGCCTGTGGCTGACGGTTCGGGCGCACCGGCTGCGGCGGCGCCGATGGTTCTTACCGATCTTGAGCGCAAGTCCTTGGCAGGGGAGCGCGAGCTGTTGACCATGCTCACGAGCTACCCCGACCTGTTCCGCACGTATGCCGACCGCATCTGCTCCATCGAGTGGGTTGACCCACGTCACGAGTCCATCGCGTGGGCCGTTCTGGCAACGCCGCCGGGAACCGATCCTGCAGCCTGCATGGATGCGGCGCGCTCGGTGTGTCCCGAGGCGGCAACGCTTGTGAGTGCCGGGCGCATCTCGGCGACGAGCAAGCACCCCACCGAGACGAACATCGTGTTTATGCTCGATACGCTCGAGCTCTACACTATCAAGCGCCGCATGCGTGCCGCACAGGCCAAGCTGCGCCAGGACCGTTCGCTCGATGATGAGGCCCGTCGCGCGCTGACCGTGCAGGCAGCGCAGGATTCGCAGCGTCAACGCGAACTGCAAAAGTCGATCGGCGGTGTGGCGGACCCGTTCCGTTTGATCGGTCTGGAGGCCGCAGGCACTGAACAAGCCTAGATGTTGTGGTCAACCAGCGTATTCTCGCCTATATCCAGTCCTCTTTTTGGGTATAGACGTCAATGTGTGTGCTAAAGTATTGAGTCCTGTGGACTATGAAGGGAGAATCTGTGCCAAAAAAGACTGAGAGCACGGGTACTGGGCTGGAATCCTACGTTGCAAAGCTCATGGGCAACGGCTCAAACAGGACTTCGGTAACCGAGGACGAGATTCAGGTCGCCCTGAAGGATATCGATGTTTCTGACGAGCAGCTCACCGCGGTGTATTCCGCGCTGCGCAACAGCGGCATCCAGATTATCTCCGCGAGCGGTAACGACGACGCCCCCATGGACGTCGACGATGATGATACCGATTCTGATACCGACGATTTCGATGACGACGACGAGCACGATTCCGGCTCGCTCGACGATCATGAGCTCAAGATGGCCCGTCAGGCCGACGCCGAGATGGGTTCTTCCAAGAGCAAGAAGAAGCGCACCGTGCGCACGTCCCGTTCACGCTCCCGCGTGCGTGGCATCGATGCCTCCACGGTGATGCTGACCGGCGATCCGGTTCGTATGTACCTCAAGGAGATCGGCAAGGTCGACCTGCTGACCGCCTCCGAAGAGGTCGATCTGGCCATGAAGATCGAGGCCGGTCTCGAGGCCACCGAGAAGCTCGAGGCTGCCGAGGCGGGTGAGCTCGAGCTCACGCGTTCCGAGATGCGTCGTCTAACGCGCATTGAGAACGTGGGCCTCGAAGCCAAGCAGGCGCTCATCAGTGCAAACCTACGTCTGGTCGTCTCCATCGCCAAGCGCTATGTTGGCCGCGGCATGCTGTTCCTGGACCTGATCCAGGAGGGCAACCTCGGTCTGATCCGCGCCGTCGAGAAGTTCGACTACCAGAAGGGCTTTAAGTTCTCCACGTACGCCACGTGGTGGATCCGTCAGGCCATCACGCGCGCTATCGCCGACCAGGCCCGTACCATCCGTATTCCCGTGCACATGGTCGAGACCATCAACAAGCTCGTCCGCGTGCAGCGCCAGCTTCTCCAGGACCTGGGTCGCGACCCGACCCCCGAGGAGATCGGTGCCGAGATGGACATGAGCGCCGACCGCGTTCGTGAGATCCAGAAGATCTCGCAGGAGCCCGTGTCGCTCGAGACCCCCATCGGCGAGGAAGAGGATTCCCAGCTGGGCGACTTCATCGAGGACTCCCAGGCTATCGTTCCGCCCGATGCCGCCAGCTTCTCCATGCTGCAGGAGCAGCTCACCCAGGTGCTCGACTCGCTTGCCGATCGTGAGCGCAAGGTTATCGAGCTTCGCTTTGGCCTCGTTGACGGTCATCCCCGCACGCTCGAGGAAGTCGGTCGTGAGTTTGGCGTCACGCGCGAGCGCATCCGCCAGATCGAGTCCAAGACTCTGGCCAAGCTTCGCCACCCGAGCCGTAGCAGTAAGCTGAAGGACTATATCGAGTCTTAGTAGTTACGGCGTTTTACCAAACGCCGTAACTGGTCGACGCTGCGCGGGCACCAGAGCGACAACTTGTCATTCAAAGAGGACGGCATGACCAGAAGGTCTATGCCGTCCTCTTTTCATGCCAATTTGTTCGCTCTGGTGCCCGCTCGCTGGCATTGTCAAAACATCGGCGTTTCCGTTGCCGGTGCCGGCAGCTAGAGCGTCCCCAAGGGATCATGGCGAGAAAAATTCTTAAAAAAGTTCTTGCCCTGAGCTGATTCGTCCGTATAATAAACTTCGTTGCTTGAGAGCACGCACCTATTCCTCGGTAGCTCAATGGTAGAGCACGCGGCTGTTAACCGCGCTGTTGTAGGTTCGAGTCCTACCCGGGGAGCCAGGTTGTAAAACCCGTCGCTTATGCGGCGGGTTTTTTCATGCCGCGATCGCCGTTCGCGAACGTTACCGTATCAACATTTCGTGTCGAGGATGTAATCCCGAGGCCCGCCACCTCAACATGGCGCGGTCGTTGTAGAATATTGCAATGATTGCTCCCACGACATGGTGCCGCGAGCACCAAGAAAAGGAGATTCTTGTGTCTGAGACCATTAACGGCAGCCTGAGCGTCTCGAACGACGTTATTGCCGATATTGCCGGTTATGCCGCGATGACGTGCTATGGCGTTGTCGGTATGGCTGAGCAGCTCCAGGGCGCCGAGAGCGTGCGCCTGCTTGCCGGTCAGCGCCTCCGCAAGGGCGTGCTTGTCTCCGCCGACGAGAACGGCCTTACGGTCGATCTTCACGTCGTGCTCGAGAACGGCGTCAACATGAAGTCCGTCTGCCACAATCTTTCGAGCTCCGTTGCCTTCACTCTGCAGGAGATCGCCCAGATCGATCCCGCCAGCCTTAAGATCGACATCCATATCGACGCGCTCAAGAGCCGTCTGAACTAGCATCCGAAAACGGAGATTCAAATACCCATGATTGCAAAGACCATTCGCACCTGTTTTCCGATCGCTGCGGCTGCCGTTTCCGACAAGGCCGAGGAGATCAACAAGCTCAACGTCTTCCCCGTACCCGACGGCGACACCGGCACCAACATGTCGCTCACGCTCGCCTCGGTGACCAAGGAGCTTTCTGCTCTTCCTGCCGACGCTGACATGGAAGCCATCGCCGGCGCCATCACCCACGGCTCCCTGATGGGCGCCCGCGGTAACTCCGGCGTCATCACGTCGCAGATTCTGCGCGGCGTGGCCGAGGGCCTTGTCTCTGCCGATGAGCCCATCACGTCCGCCAACATCGCCTTCGCCTTCCGTCGCGCCGTCAAGGTCGCCTTCCAGGCCGTCCGCAAGCCCATCGAGGGCACGATCCTCACGGTGCTGCGTGATGTCTCGACCAAGGCCGACGAGTGCGAAAAGAAGAAGTTCTCGGCCGAGGACGCGCTCGATGCCATCGTCGTCGAGGCCTACCAGTCCGTCGCCCGCACGCCCGACCTGCTGCCCGTTCTGAAGGAGAACGGCGTGGTCGACTCCGGCGCCTTTGGCTTTGCCATCTTCCTGGAGAACTTTGTTGCCGCCGCGCTTGGCCGCAGCACCGTTGTCGAGGATTTCTCCGCCACGTTTGATTCCGCTGGCTCTGCCCGCGACGCGGCCCTCGGTCGCGTTGAGATCGAGGCCAACGACGATTGGGAGGGCTCGGAGTTCCGCTACTGCAACGAGTTCCTCTTTAAGGCCGACGCCCCGTTTGACGAGGACGAGTGCCTTAAGTTCCTGGGCTCCATGGGTGACTGCGAGCTGCTCGTGGGTGCCTACCCCGACTATAAGATTCATGTGCACTCCAACACCCCCAACCTGGTGCTCGAGCACATGCTGCAGCTCGGTCAGATCTATGAGGTCTTTATCCACAACATGGAGATGGAGGCCCACGACCGTACCGCCAAGATCCACGAGGATCAGGAAAAGGCCGCCGAGCCCGCCAAGGCGCTGGGCTTTGTCGCCGTTGCCGCCGGTTCCGGCGAGGCCGACATCCTCAAGTCCCTCGGCGTCGACGTGATCGTGTCCGGTGGCCAGACTATGAATCCCTCGACCGCCGACCTGCTGGGCGCGGTGGACCAGGTCAACGCGACCTCGGTCATCATCCTGCCCAACAACGGCAACATCCGCATGGCCGCTGAGGCTGCTGCTTCAGCCTGCACCGACAAGAAGGTCGCCGTCGTTCCCACCAAGACCGTCCCGCAGGCCTTCTCCGCGCTGTTCGCGGTCCTGCCCGATTCCGAGCTCGAGGATGCCGTCGCCGCCATGGTCGACGCCATCAGCGAGGTCCGCGATGGCGAGGTCACCCGCGCCGTGCGCGACTCCAGTGCCTCTGACGGTTCTCCGATTCACTCCGGTGACGTCATGGGTATCATCGCCGGCTCCATCGACGTGGTCGGTTCCGACGTGAAGCAGGTCACGCTCGACTGCATCAACCGCATGCAGGAGGAAGAGGAGGGCGACGCGCTGACGATTCTGGCCGGCGAGGAGCTGTCCGATGAGGCCTTCCAGGAGATCGTCGACGCTATCGAGGAGGCTCAGCCCGATCTGGAGATTGACGCCCATCGTGGCGAGCAGCCGCTCTATCCCGTGATCTTCTCGATCGAGTAGGCAACTGCCCATGTCCGAGCTGTGCTCCGTGCCGCGCGTCTCGGAGCGCTTTGCCCAGAGCAATGCGCTCGACGAGGATATCGCGCGACTCAAATATGTTTCGGGTAAACGTGAGGAGGCCCTTCGCCGTCTGGGAATTCGGACGGTGGGGGACCTCCTTCTCCATATCCCTCATCGATACCTCGACTTTACCCGTTCTTGGTCTATCGAGATGGCGCCCATCGGTACCGTGTGCACCATCATCGCCACGGTCGACCGTATCGTCCAAAAGCAGCCGCGTCCGCGCATGCAGGTGACCGAGGTCTCGCTTGTTGACGAGACGGGCGTGCTGCAGGTCGCCTTTTTCCGCCAGCCCTGGATTGCCCAGCAGCTTAAGCAGGGCGACCGCCTGGCCGTGATGGGCAAGGTCGAGTTTGCCTACGGCTTTAAGCAGATGGCCTCGCCGCACTTTGAAAAGCTCGAGGACGGGCGTGCCGCAGGCACCATCCTGCCGGTCCATTACGTGAGTGATGGCGTGAGCCAGGCGTGGATGCGCCGCATCGTAAGCGGCGCGCTCGAGGTCGTCGGCAATCCCTTTGATCCTATTCCTGCACGCTTACGCGTTAAGCGTCGCTTGATGAGCAATGCCCGCGCGCTGCGCTCAATCCATTTTCCATCGAGTATGGCCGAGCGCGATATCGCGCGCGCAAGGCTTGCCTACGAGGAGTGTCTCTACCTGCAGCTGGCACTGCGCCTGCGCAACGACGGCGGCCTGGTCGATGTGGTTCCCTATGCCCACACCGCGGGCGAGCACCTGGCCGCGCTCAAGCAAGCCCTGCCGTTTTCGCTGAGCGACGAGCAGGAGGCCGCGTTCCAGGATATCCTGCGCGATATGTGCGATGGCGGGCGTGTGATGAACCGCCTGCTGTTGGGTGATGTCGGTACCGGCAAGACGGCCGTCGCCGCCTGCGCGCTGGCTGTGGCTGCCGATAGCGGCACGCAGGCCTGCGTTATGGCGCCCACGGGCGTGCTGGCGCGCCAATATGCCGATAAGACCGGCCCTCTGCTCTCCCAGGCCGGCATGTCCTGGGCACTTCTGACGGGTGCCACGCCGGCCGCAGAGCGCGAGCGCATCCATGTACAGCTGGAATCGGGCGAGCTTGACGTGCTCTTTGGCACCCACGCGGTTCTTTCGGATAACGTTGCGTTCAAGCATCTGTCGCTCGTGGTCATCGATGAACAGCACCGGTTTGGCGTCGGCCAACGCAACGCCCTGCGCGCGAAGGGCCCCGGTGCCGATCTGCTCGTTATGACGGCGACGCCCATCCCGCGTACGCTGGCGCTTTCGGTCTACGGCGATCTGGACACGAGCATCATTCGCCATCGGCCCGTCCCTGGTGCTGGCGTGACGACACGCGTGCTCACCGAGTCGAGCCGTGACCTCGCCTATGGCGCCATCCGCGAGGCGCATGAAAAGGGTCAGCAGGCCTACGTGATTTGTCCGCTCGTGGAGCCGAGTGACTCGGCCGATGAGCTGGAAGACGTGCCCGGTATTGCCCGCGACGACGAGGGCCGCGTAACCGTCCCCGTGCCACTGCACGATACGGCAACCGAGCTCGACCGCCTGCGCCTGACGTTGCCGGGGCTTGCCATCGAGCGCCTTCACGGCCGTATGCCAGCGGGGGAGAAGGATCGGGTCATCGATGCCTTTAAGCGTGGCGAGATTGACGTGCTCGTCTCGACTACGGTGGTCGAGGTGGGCGTCGACGTGCCCAACGCCACCGTCATGGTCATCGAGAACGGCGAGCGCTTTGGTTTGGCTGCCCTGCACCAGCTGCGCGGTCGCGTGGGCCGTGGCAGCGTGTCGGGCACGTGCCTGGTCATGACGCACTCCAAGGGCAACGGCGGCGCATCGGCGGCACAAGATCGCCTGCAATCGCTCGAAAAAACTTCGGATGGTTTTACGCTCGCCCAGATGGACCTGCGCCTGCGCCATGAAGGCGAGATCCTGGGTTATCGCCAGCATGGTGGTGTGACCCTGCGCTTTGTCGACCTGGATGCCGATGAGGACCTTATCGAATGGGCCCATTTGGACGCGGTCGAGCTCTTGCGGTATGCTTGCAACCTTGACTCTGTGGCGACGCTTCCCTTGCGCGACGCGGTCGCCATGCGTTATCGACACATTTTTAAGGAGGTCAGCGGAGGATGAGAATCATCGGCGGCGAATGGCGCGGTCGTAAGATCGAGGAGCCCCGTGGTCGCGATGTCACCCGCCCCACGACCGATCGCGTGCGCGAGGCGTGCGCATCTATGGTCATGTCGGCATTCGATTTCGATTTGGACGAGGTTCGTGTGCTGGACGCTTTTGGCGGCTCCGGTGCCTTAGGGTTAGAGATGCTCTCTCGTGGGGCCCGCTCGCTCACGACGTTTGAGATCGATCGCAACGCCGCGCGGCTCATTACCAAGAATATCGAGTCGCTCTGCCGTGACCGTGCGCGTTGGCGCGTGGTCACGGGCGACATGCTGTCGAGTGCCTTGCGCGGTCGTGTACCGGGCGGCCCCTTTGATCTGGTCCTGCTCGACCCGCCCTATGCTTTTGGTGCCGAGCCGGTCGAGGAACTGCTGCAGAATCTGGCCCATCAGGGTCTGCTTGCACCTGGCGCTTATGCCCTGTTTGAGCATGCCGCCGCCGATGCGGGCGCGCATCCGGCAGGCTTTGAGACTGTACGTGAGAAGCGCTACGGCATTACCTCGGTCGACCTGCTTCGTTGGGTCGGCGATGACGACGGTGAGGGCGATAGTGCCGTCACCGATGCTGATAACAACGATGCCACGACGTTTCAGGAGGACGCCCATGAATGACACCATCAACCGCGTGATTGTCCCGGGCACCTTCGACCCCATCACGTTTGGCCATATCGACGTGATTCGCCGCGCCCGTCGCATTTTCCCCAGCGTGATCGTTGCCGTTGCCGAGTCGCAGGGAAAAAACGGCGTCGGCACCACGTTTATGCTCGACGAGCGCGTGGCGCTGGCCCGTGAGGCGCTCGGTGATATTAACGGCGTCGAGGTGCTGCCCTTCACCGGGCTCTTGGTCGATTTTGCCCGCGAACAGGGAGCAGGAGCCGTGGTCAAGGGCCTGCGTGCCATGACCGACTTTGAGTACGAGCTGCAGCAGGCAGACCTCAACTACCGCCTGGATAGCGAGCTGGAGTCCATCTTTGTCATGAGTGCGCCGCAGTACGGCTATATCTCGAGCTCGGTGGTTCGCCAGATTGCCTCGCTCGGTAGCGACGTCTCTAATTTTGTTCCGTCCAATGTGGTCAAGGCGCTCAAACATCGCTTTTCGTGACGTTTTTTAATGCCTGGTGGCATGTGGTAAACTAACACGATGATATGTTACCTATGAAAGGAGACCGGATGCCGGGCGAGAATTTTCCTGGCGACAGGATCGTGAGTCTTGTCGACGAGCTCGAGGGGCTCATCGAAGAGGCTAAGACGCCGTTCGGCAAGAACGCCCAGATGAAGGTTATCGACGCCGACGTCTTCTTTAACATCCTCGACGAGATCCGCATGAGCTATCCCGAGGAATGGCAGAAGTCCCGCCGTATCCTCAAGGAGCGCGAGGAGCTTATGGCTTCCGCCGCCGCTCAGGCCGATTCCATCATCGCCGATGCTCAGCAGCAGGCGCTCACCATTGCCGGCGAGCAGGAGATCGTTCGCTTAGCGCAGCAGCAGGCCGACGACATCCGCGACCGTGCCCAGCAGTATGAGCGCGAGACGCGCTATGCCGCCGAGGATTACGCCGAGCAGGTCTTTACGCACCTCGAGGAGAACCTCAAGAGCCTGACCGGCACCGTCACCCGTTGTCGCCAGCAGCTTAACGAGGGTGCCGCCCAGCAGAATGGTCAGTGGTAATGGCTGAGTTCCCGAACGTTACCGTCGATCTTTCCGAGCAGCTCGAGTTTCCCGGAGACTCGTATCCGCTGACCGGCAAGGTCGATGTTGCCACCTATACGGTGGGCGAGAAGGAGTACCAGCTGCAGGACGGCATTGACTACGACGTGGTCTTTACCAATGCCGGCACCGGTGTTCTGCTTACGGGTATAGTCCGTGCTCATGCAACCGGTGAGTGCGACCGTTGCCTGGAGCCCGCTTCGTTTGATATTGCCGGTGAGATTGAGGAATTCTATCTCTTTAACGAGCCTGAGGATCCCGAGGCCTACGAAGACGGCTATGAGCTGCTGGGCGAGGATCGCATCGTCGATCTGGGTGAGCCCATCAACGACGCAGTCGTCATGGACACGCCGTTCGTTGTCCTGTGCAAGCCCGATTGCCGCGGCCTATGCCCCACTTGTGGCATCAATCTCAACGTCGAGCAATGCGATTGCGCCGCTCAAGCAGAGGCCGAATGGGCCGCTGCCACGGAAAATCCATTTGCAGCATTGAAGAATCTCAAGCTTGACGAGTAAAACTGTGGTAGTATCGCTACTTGCGCGTAATCGCCACACTGGATAGTTCATAAGGAAGGTCACTATGCCCGTACCTAAACAAAAGCAGGGTCGTATCCGCACTCACACCCGCCGTTCCGCCAACATGAAGATCTCGGCTGCGGCTCAGTCCACGTGCCCCCGTTGCGGCGCTGTCAAGCTCCCGCACCACGTGTGCCCCAGCTGCGGTTTCTACAAGGACCGCGAGGTTATCGTTACCGAGTAACTGTATACTCTGGATGCGATGCCGTTCCAACTGGAACCACAATGGCCGGCTCAATGAGTCGGCCATTTTTGTATAAGGAGCATGTATATGAGTAACGTTCGCGTTTGTGTAGACGTTGTGGGCGGAGACGAGAAGCCTCAGGTTGTCCTCGACGGTATCGAGGCGGCGCTTGCGGCGGATCCCGATATCGAGGTCCTGGCCGTCGGTCCTGCAGAGATCGTGAACCCCTTTGCCGCGGCTCACGCTCGCGTTGAGGCCTTGGAGGCGCCCGATGTCATCGCCATGGATGATGATCCCATTCGAGCCGTGATGACCAAGCGCAAGTCCTCGATCGTGCTTGCCTGTCGCGCCATTAAGAAGGGCAACGCGGATGCGTTCTTCTCTGCCGGCTCCACGGGCGCCATGACCGCTGCCGCTACCGCCTACGTGACGCCATTTAGGTATCAGGCCGAGGGCAAGAAGCAGCCAGTGCGTCCGTGCCTCACCAATGCGCTGCCCAACCGCGCCGGCGGCCTGACGGTCCTGTGCGACATGGGCGCCAACCCCGATGTCGAGGTCGACGACGTGGTGCGTTTTGCCCAGATGGGTAGCGCCTATGCGCGCGTCGTCTTGGGCATTGAGCATCCCCGCGTCGGTCTGCTCGGCAACGGCACCGAGGACGAGAAGGGCTCCAACTTTACTAAGTCGTGCTTCCCCGCCATGAAGGCCGCCGTTCCCGGCTTTGTGGGCAACTGCGAGGGCACCGACCTGACCTCGGGTAACTTTGACGTCGTCGTTGCCGATGGCATGTCGGGCAACATCGCGCTCAAGGCAACCGAGGGCGCCGCCAAGTTTTTGCTGCAAGAGCTCAAGGGTGCCTTTATGGCTTCGCTGGGCACCAAGATCGCCGCGCTGCTCATCAAAAAGCAGATGCGCGAGATCAAGGCAAAGCTCTCGGGCGATGCTAAGGGTGGCGCGATTCTGCTGGGCCTGCGTGGCGTGGTGCTGATCGGCCACGGTGCCACCTCGGTCGAGGCCGTCAAAAACGGTACGCTCGCCGCGGCGGAGGCCGTGCGCGCCGGGCTGGTCGAGAACGTCGCCAACTCTATGGACGGCATCGTTTTGTAGGAGCGAGTTAGAGCGCTGTTATGTGCCTCGCGGCCTTCGTCGTGGGGTAGAATCAAAACCGTGCCTGGCGTTGCGCTTGCGGCGCCAGCGCGTTGATGTTCACGCAATACGAGAGGAAGCGCTATGGACCGCTCCGAAATCTTCGATAAGATCGCCGAGGTCGCCGCTGACGTTCTGGGCGTCGATGTCGCCGACATTAGCGACGAGACTACCTTTGACGATCTCGATGCCGATTCGCTCGAGCGTCTGCAGCTGGTGACGGCCATCGAGGACGAGTTCGACCTCGAGATCGATGACGAGACCCTGCTGTCGCTCAACTCTGTCGCCGACGCCGTCGACGCTATCGAAGCTGCCAAGGAGGCCTAAGTCTTGGCTTTATCCGAACGACTCGCGCGCGCCCAGGAAATCCTGGGCCACGAGTTCAATAACAAGGTGCTGCTGCGCGCGGCGCTCACGCACCCCTCTGCCGTGGAAGGTCAGCCCGTCTCGGCGAGCTATGAGCGCCTTGAGTTTTTGGGCGATTCCATTTTGGGCGCCGTGGTTGCCCGCTCGCTCTTTGAGTCCTATCCGGAGTTTGACGAGGGCAAGCTTACGCGCCTGAAGGTGTCGCTCGTCTCGGGCGCCACGCTGTCTGAGGTGTCCCATGAGCTGGGCATCGACGACATCATCATCTTTGGTGCCTCCGAGACCGGCACGGGCGCGCGCGGCCTGCATTCGGCGCTCGAGAACGTCTACGAGTCGCTCGTGGGCGCCCTGTACCTGGATGCCGGCTGGGACGTTGCGGCGGAGTTCATCCACCGCACGCTTAAGCCCCATTTGGCCTCCGAGCGTGCCGAGCATCCTGCGAACCCCAAGTCGTTTTTGCAGGAGTGCGTGCAGGCCGACGGCCACGAGCCTCCGGCGTACAAGCTCGTTGGCTCTGAGGGTCCGGCGCACGCACCGACCTTTACCGCCGTGGTGCTCATCGACGGCATCCGCCAGGGCCGCGGCACCGGTTCCTCCAAGAAGGAGGCCGAGGGTGCCGCTGCGCTCGAGGCGCTTGATCGCATGGGTTACACCACCAACGGCGTGATTCTCAACAAGAAGCCTGTTTAAGCGAGGAGCCGTGTATCTCAAGTCCCTCACGCTCAAAGGGTTCAAGTCGTTTGCCGACCGCGCCCATATGACGTTTGAGCCGGGCCTGACCGTCATCGTCGGTCCCAACGGCTCGGGAAAATCGAACATCTCCGACTCGATTCTGTGGGTCCTGGGCGAGCAGAGCGCCAAGCAGCTGCGCGGCCAGGCCATGGAAGACGTCATCTTCTCGGGCTCGTCGGCGCGCAAGCCGGTGGGTGTGGCCGAGGTCACGCTGGTGCTCGATAACTCGGACCATATGCTTCCCGTCGACTTTGACGAGGTGGCTATCACCCGCCGCATGTATCGTTCGGGTGAGAGTGAGTACCTCATCAATTCGAGCCCGTGCCGCCTGATGGACATCCAGGATATCCTGCACGATTCGGGACTGGGCAAGGATACGCATTCCATCATCAGCCAGGGCAAGCTCGATGCCATTTTGCAGAGCCGCCCCGAGGAGCGCCGCGCCCTGATCGAGGAGGCCGCCGGCATCTCCAAGCACAAGCGTCGCAAGGAGCGTGCGCTCAAAAAGATCAAGTCGATGGACGAGCACCTGACCCGTGCCCGCGATATCAACAAGGAAATTGCCCGTCAGCTGCGACCGCTGGAGCGCCAGGTCGATCGCGCGCGCAAGTACAAAGAGCTGTCCTCGCGCGCGAACGAGCTTACGCAGATGCTGGCCGTCGACGAGCTGCGTTCGCTGCAATCGCAGTGGAACGACCTGGAGAGCCGCTCTAAGGAGGGCGCCGCCGAGCTTGAGCTTGCGCAATACCGCTTGGGTGAAAAGGAGCGCGAGCTCGAGAAGCTCCAAGTCATGCTCGAGGAAAAGGGCCTGTTTGTGGGCGATCTGGGCGAGCAGCGCCGCCATATGCAAGACGTGGTCGGCCGCATTAACTCCGACATGCGCCTGCTCGAGGAAAAGGGCCACAACATGGTGTCGCGCCTGTCCGACATGCGCGGCCAGATCTCGAGCTCCGAGCATCAGCGCCGTCGCGTGGTCGAGGAGCTCGAGGACGCACGTGCTCAGCTCGAGGAAGTGACCGGCGCGCATATGCAGGCCCAGGAGGACGTTGATGCCGCTGGTCCTGCCGCCGCCGAGCTCCACGAGCGTCGCGTTGCGCTCGACAATCAGATTTCGCAGCTCACGCGCGAACAGCGCGATGTGCAGCGCGTTGCCGATAATGCTGCGCTCGAGCTCGCCAAGGTGAAGGATTCGCTTTCCAATGCCGAGGTCGAGGACAACATGTATGCCTCGCGCCTGGAGCAGATCGATGAGCAGCTCGAGGAGGTCACGGCATCGCTTGAGAGCCGCCACAACCGTGCTGAGGAGCTTGAGAGCGCCCTTGAGGCGGCTCGTCAGGCCCAGAGCGATGCACGCGAGGCCACCGAGACGGCGCGCGCTGCCCTCAAGGACCTACGTGCCTGCGAGAGCGAGGCGCGCAACAAACTGTCCGAGGTGCGCTCAGAGCTCACTAGCCAAAAGAAGCTCGATGCTCGTATGGCCGACAGCTCGCCGCTCGTAAGCCGCCTGGTTGGCGCGCTGGGTGATGATGTTTCGGGCCGTCTGGGCGATGTGCTTGTGGCACCGCGTGAACTTGAAGGCCTGGTTGAGCAGCTGCTCGCCGGCGATATCGATGCCCTGCTGTTCGATAACGCTGCCGCACTTGAGCGCGCCGGCCGCGCTGCGCTGGACCAGAAGAAGGCCTCGGGCGAGGCGCTGCTGGTGGCGCGCAGCGTGAGCGGCTCTGTGGCCGCCGAGGGTGCCGCCGGTACCCGTCTTGTTGATCGCTTGTCCGTGCGTGCGGGGTACGGTCCGGTCTTCGAGGCATTGCTCGGCGGCTATTACGTGGTCGATGACTTGGCCGCCGCGCTGTCCGCGCCGGTCGTTGACGGCGTGACCTATGTGACTCCCGATGGTGCGCGCGTTGCCTGCGGCGGCCTGGTTCGCGTGGGGCTTGATGCCGGCGAGGCTTCGGGCGCCCTGGAGCGCAAGCGTCGTATCCGCGAGCTGGAGGGCCTGGAGCCCGATCTTGCTGCCGCGTTTGAGCATGTTTCTGCTCAGGTCGTCGAGGCCAATGCGGCCGTCGAGGAGGCGCGCGCCGCCGAGGGCGATGCCGCCGGCGAGATTGCCCGCCTTGAGGGCGAGCGCCGCTCGCTGCTGTCCGAGATCGGCCGCCTGGAGCAGAGTGCCAACAATGCCGAGGTCGAGCGCGTGCGCATTTCCAAGCGCCGCGAGCAGGCCGCAGAGGCCGTTCGTGCCGCACGCCCGCGCGTGGACGAGCTCACTCGTTCGCGTGACGAGTCCCGTGCGCAGGCGAGCGACTTAGGCTTGCAGATTGCCGAGGCCAACGACGAGCTCGATCGCGTGCGCCGTGACGATTCCGAGGCAGCCGGTAAGCTCGCCGACGCCAAGGTGCGCCTGGCCCAGACGGGCGAGCGTCTTCGTTCTCTGAGGGGCCGCGTGCCCGACCTGGAGCATCGCCTGGAGGGCATCGACCGCCGTATCCGCGGAACACGCCAGGCCTCGCGCTCGCTTGAGCTGCTGCGCCTTCGCGTCGATCCCATGCACGAGCGCTATTCTGCCCTGTTGGAGCGCGCCTCGGACTGGGCTGCGCGCCTGCGCGATCAGGCTTCGCTCGAGGAAGCGGACTCGGCTTCGCTTAAGAAGACCATCGAGGACGCCAAGACCGAGGTCGCCCGCGCCAAAGAGAGGGTCGATGCTGCCGCCACGACGCAAAATGAGTTCAAGGTGGCGCGCGGCAAGCTCGAGGTGCAGGTCGAGGCTGCAATCAAGGCCATCACCGCTGACGGTACCACGGTGCTCGAGGAAGCGCTCATGCTGCCGGCGCCCACCGACCGCGATGCCGCCGAGCGCGAGCTTAACCAACTCGTGCGCCAGATCAACAACTTGGGCCCTGTGAACCAAGTCGCTATGGAGGAGTACGAGCAGCTCAAGCGCCGTGCCGATTACATCGAGGAGCAACTGGCCGATCTGGAGAGCGCGCGCAAGGCGCTCACCAAGATCACCGTGGCGATCGACCGCAAGATGCGCAAGGCCTTCCTGGTGACCTTTGAGAAGGTCGACGCGAACTTCCGCGAGATCTTCGCCATGCTCTTCCCGGGTGGTCAGGCTCACCTTGAGATGACCGATCCCGAGCATCCTGCCGAGACGGGCATTGAGGTCGTGGCGCAGCCGCGCGGCAAGCGTATCACCAAGATGATGCTCATGTCCGGTGGCGAGAAGAGCCTGACGGCGCTCGCTCTGCTCTTTGCCGTATACCGTACGCGCACGGTGCCGTTCTATGTGCTGGACGAGGTCGAGGCCGCGCTCGACGACGCCAACCTGTCCAAGCTCATCGGTGCTCTCGATGTGCTGCGTTCCGATACGCAGCTCTTGGTAATCTCGCATCAGCGCCGTACTATGGAGGATGCTGACGTTCTCTACGGCGTCTCGATGCAAGCCGACGGCGTCAGTCGCGTCGTCTCGCAAAAACTTGATCGCGAAACCGGAAAGGTCGTGAATTCATAATGGGATTCTTTGACGCACTCTCGCGCGGACTTGAGCGCAGCCGCGAGGCCCTCAACGAGGTCTTCTACTTTGGCGGTGAGGTCGACGAGGATTTTTGGGAGGACCTTGAGGACACCCTCGTTATGGGTGACATGGGTGCCGAGGTCGCCATTCAGGTCTCCGATGACCTGCGCGACGCCGCTGCCAAGAAGAACCTCAAGACCGCCCCGCAGCTTCGCCGCGCCCTGGCCGAGCAGCTCGAGGGCCATTTTGTGCCTGTTGAGCGCGACCCGTTTTCCGATACGCCGAGCTGCGTACTGTTTGTCGGTATCAACGGCGCCGGCAAGACCACCACGGTCGGCAAGATTGCGAGCGCCATGGCCGCCCGCGGCAAGAACGTGGTCATCGGTTCGGCCGACACCTTCCGCGCCGCCGCCATCGAGCAGCTCGATGTGTGGGGTCAGCGTGCCGGCGTACCGGTTATCAAGCGTGACCGCGGTTCCGATCCGGCGAGCGTGTGCTATGACGTGCTCGACGAGGCCGATAAGCGCGGCAGCGACCTGGTGCTCATTGATACCGCCGGTCGTCTGCACACGAGCCCCGAGCTCATGCGCGAGCTCGCTAAGGTGGTCAATGTGACCCGTAAGCGCGCCGCCAATATGGCCGCCGGTCCCATGCCGGTCTCGGTCGTGCTTGTGATCGATGCCGCCACTGGTCAGAACGGTCTGAACCAGGCGCTCGAGTTTAACGAGGCGCTGGGCCTGGACGGTATTATCATGACTAAGCTCGACGGCACGGCTAAGGGCGGTATCGCCATGGCCGTGGCCGAGAAGCTCAAGCTCCCGATCCTGCGCATCGGCGTGGGTGAGCAGGTCGATGACCTGCAGGAGTTTAATGCCAAAGATTTCTGCCGCGCCCTGGTGGGCGAGTCCAACTAAGGAGTAACCAGTGTTTGATTCCCTGAGCGATCGCCTCAACGACACATTTGACCGCCTGCGCGGCAAGGGTAAGCTGACCGAGGCCGATATTACTTCGGCCATGCGCGACATTCGCATGGCACTGCTCGAGGCCGACGTTAACTTTAAGGTCGTCAAGGAGTTCGTCGCCAAGACCAAGGAGCGCTGCATGACCGCCGAGGTCATGGAGTCGCTGTCGCCGGCGCAAAACGTCGTCAAGATCGTGCTCGACGAGCTCACCGAGATGCTTGGCTCAACCGAGAGCAAGCTCGTCTTTAGCAACCGCATTCCCAATGTCATCATGCTCGTGGGCCTGCAGGGCTCCGGTAAGACCACGGCGGCCGTAAAGCTGGCCTACCTGCTCAAGAAGCAGGGACGCTCGCCGCTGCTCGCCGCGTGCGACGTCTACCGTCCCGCCGCTGCCGACCAGCTGGCCACGCTCGGTGGCGAGATCGGCGTGCCGGTCTTCCGCGGTGACGGCGCGCACCCGGTCGACATTGCCAAGGGTGCCATCCAGGAGGCCGTCGACCACCTGCGCGACGTGGTCATTGTCGATACCGCCGGTCGTCTTCAGATCGACGAGCAGATGATGCAGGAGGCCGTCGACATCAAGAAGGCCGTCAAGCCCGACCAGGTGCTGATGGTCGTCGATGCCATGACCGGCCAGGATATCGTCAACGTCGTTTCGACCTTCGCCGAGCGCACTGACTTTGACGGCGTGATCATCTCCAAGCTCGACGGCGACGCCCGTGGCGGTGGCGCACTTTCGGTGCGTCAGGTGACCGGTAAGCCCATCAAGTTCGTGAGCATGGGCGAGAAGCCTGATTCGCTGGAGCCGTTCTATCCCGATCGCATGGCCAAGCGCATTCTGGGCATGGGCGACGTCGTCGGCATCATCGAGAAGGCCCAGGAGGCAGCCGATGCAGAGCAGCTCGAGGCTGCCGAGCGTATGCTGCGCGAGGGCTTTACCATGAACGACATGCTCGACCAGATGAAGGCCGTCAAGAAGATGGGCGGCATGAAGGGTATCCTGGGCATGCTCCCCGGCGGACAGCGTGCGCTCAACCAGATGGGCGGCAACCTGGATGAGGGCATCTTCGATAAGAACGAGGCCATCATCATGTCGATGACCAAGGAGGAGCGCCTGCGTCCCTCCATAATCAACGGTCAACGTCGCGCGCGTATCGCCAAGGGCGCCGGCGTAACCCCCACCGAAGTCAATAGTCTTATGAAGCAGTGGGGCGAGATGAATAAGATGATGGGCCGCATGCGCACGATAGCCAATCAGGCACAGGCCGGCGGCAAGAAGGGCAAAAAGGGTAGGAAGGGCAAGAAAATGCGCATGCCCAATATCCCTGGCCTGGACGCTATGGGTCTGGGCGGCATGGGCGGCCTGGGTACGGGCGGTCCCAAGTCCGATATGGAGCTGCTGCGCCAGATGGAAGCGCAGATGCGTAATAAGAAATAGGGCTGTAATTCCAGCTTGATATGGCAAAGGCCACTCGGAAGCTACCGGGTGGCCTTTGTTGTTGGCTTTGATTGTTGGGCTGCGCTTAGCGTCGTGCCCTGAGCTCGCGGTGCCGTGCCGTTAGTGGCAGCCGCAGCCCTCGTGGCCCTCGTGCTCGTGATGGCCGTGGCAGCTGCAGGACTCGCCATGTTCGTGGGCGTGGTCGTGGTCATGGCCGTGGCAGCCGCACGTGGCCTCGCCGTTCTGTGCGAGCGTGCCGGCGATAAGGGCCTCGACGCAAGCGTCGCAGCTGCCCTGGGCACCTGCGTATACCGTGATGCCGGCTTGGGCAAGCGCGTTGATAGCGCCACCGCCGATGCCGCCGCAGATGAGCGTGTCCACGCCGCCGTTGGCGAGCAGGCCCGCAAGGGCACCGTGGCCGGTGCCGCCGGTGCCCACGACCTGCTCGCTGAGCACCTTGCCGTCCTGAATGTCGTAGATCTTGAACTGCTCGCTGCGGCCAAAGTGCATAAAGATGTTGCCGTAGTCGTACGTGGTTGCCACCCTCATGGTGTCGACCTCCTTTGCTGGCCATACGGCCGTCACTGTGGTGATGGGGGAGTACGCGATATTGCCGCCCTCGATGATGAGCGCTCGTCCGTTGACCAGCGCGTTTGCCACCTTGCGATGCGCGCGGCTGCAGATTGCCGCCACCGTGGCGCGGGCAATGCCCATCTGCTGTGCGACTGCCTCTTGGTTAAGGCCTTCCAGGTCGCACAGGCGCAGGACTTCGAGTTCGTCGACCGTCATGTCGATGGCATCGCCGCTCGCCAGGCCGTCAGGGATAAAGCCGCGGTATTCGGGGATAATCCCGACGCGGCGTATTTTCTCGCGTCTTCCTGCCATGTGCACTCCTTATCTGACATATGTCAACAATAGAATAGCGAACGCGCAGATTTGCGCAAGGAATTTCTGGCATATGTCAGAAAATGAGGGCTTATGTTTGGGCTGTGGGGCTGCGTGCGCCTGGGCTACAATGAATCTCGCTTGTAGGCGACTGACAGGAGGGTCAATGAGCAAAGCTGATCAACAGTTTGTATCCATGTGCCGCGATATCTTGGACCATGGCACCACGACCGAGGGCCAAAAGGTGCGCCCGGTGTGGGAGGACGGCACCCCTGCCTATACCATTAAAAACTTTGGCGTTACGGCGCGCTATGACCTGCGCGAGGAGTTCCCCGCGCTTACGCTGCGTCGTACGGCGCTCAAGTCCGCTATGGACGAGATCCTGTGGATCTATCAGAAGAAGTCCAATAACGTGCATGACCTCAACAGCCATATTTGGGATGAGTGGGCCGACGAGACCGGCTCTATCGGCAAGGCCTACGGCTACCAGATTGGGCAGAAGAGCCATTATGCCGAGGGCGACTTCGATCAGATGGACCGCGTACTGTACGACCTTAAGCACACGCCGTACAGTCGCCGCATTATGACGAACACCTATGTGTTTAGCGATCTGTCCGAGATGCACCTGTATCCGTGCGCCTACAGCGTGACGTATAACGTGACGCAGCGCCCGCAGGATGACAAACCGACGCTCAACATGATTCTCAACCAGCGTAGCCAGGACATTTTGGCCGCGAACAACTGGAATGTGTGCCAGTATGCCATTCTGCTGATGATGGTTGCGCAGTCGGTCGATATGATTCCCGGCGAGCTGCTGCACGTGATCGCCGATGCCCACATTTACGACCGTCATGTCGATATCGTCCGCGAGCTTATCGAGCGTCCGCAGTTTGCCGCGCCCAAGGTAACGCTCAACCCCGATGTGCATGACTTCTACGCGTTTACGACCGATGATCTGATCGTCGAGGGCTATGAGCACGGCCCGCAGGTCAAGAACATTCCCATTGCGGTGTAGGTGGCGCTCATGACGTGTAAGCTTTCTGCTATCGTCGCCGTGTGCGATGACTGGGGTATTGGGTGCGAGGGCGACATGGTGGTGTCCAACCGTGCCGACATGCGTCATTTTGTGGCGCGCACCAAAGGTTGCCCGGTCATTATGGGACGCAAGACGCTGTTGAGTTTTCCCGGCGGACGACCGCTCAAGAATCGCCGCAACATTGTGCTCACGCGCGACGAGGGCTTTGCCCCCGAGGGCGTTGACGTGGTGCATAGCGTTGACGAGGCCTTGGCCGCCGTGGCCGATGAGCCCGTTGCGTGGGTGATTGGCGGCGGCGAGGTGTATCGGCAGTTTTTGCCGTATTGCGCCGAGGCCGAGGTTACGCATAACCATTGCGTGCATGACGTGGATACGTACTTTCCCGATTTGGATGCCGATCCCGCGTGGGAGATTGCGCGGGCCAGCAAATCGGCGGTTGTCGCTGCCGGAGAGGGCGATGAGGGCCTCAAATATGAGTCCGTGACGTATCGTCGCGTTGATGCGTAAACCCGATTATCCCTTCGGTATTATCGGGTTGGAATGAGCGGCGGGGCAGCGCATGGCGTTGCCCCGATATTTGTATAGGTGCTGCAAAGAAAGGTGCGGGCTGGCTGCTATGACTGATGCCGTTGAGGTGCTGCGATTCGATTCGCTCGAGGACGAGCGGCTCGATGCCTACGTGCGACTGACCGAGCGTGAGCTTCGCTGCGTGCTGGAGCCGCAGAAGGGCATTTTTATCGCCGAGAGCGCCAAGGTTATCGAGCGCGCGGTTCGCGCCGGATACGAGCCGGTGAGCTTTCTTTTGGGCGAGCGCTGGCTTGACCAGATGATGCCGCTGTTTGAGCGCCTGGCGGTTCGCGAAGGTGCGGGTCCGGTTCCCGTGTTCGTTGCTTCGATGGAGCTCATGGAGCAACTGACGGGCTTTAATGTGACGCGCGGTGCGCTCGCGGCGTTCCGTCGCCCGCGTCAGATTCCGGTTGATGAGTTCTTGGACGGCGTCGTTGAGGCGGCGGGAGAGCGCCCGGTGCGCGTGTGTGTGCTCGAGGGCATTGTCGACCACACCAACGTCGGCGCGATTTTCCGCTCGGCGGCTGCGCTGAACGTTGATGGCATTTTGGTGAGCCCTACGTGCTGTGACCCGCTGTACCGTCGCTCGGCCCGTGTGAGCATGGGCACGGTGTTCCAGGTGCCCTGGACGCGCATTGGCAGCGAGGCGCGCGTATGGCCGCATGATGGCCTGGCGGCGCTGCACGATGCCGGCTTTTCGTGTGCCGCCATGGCGTTGACGGATGATTCGGTGTCCTTGGACGATCCCGCACTGCAGGAGATTGACCGCCTGGCAATCTTTATGGGCACCGAGGGTGCTGGCTTGGGCGCCAAGACCATTGTGGGCTGCGACCGCGCCGTGCGTATTCCGATGGCGCATGGGGTCGATTCGCTCAATGTGGCCGCGGCAAGTGCTGTCGCCTTTTGGCAGCTGTGCCCGCATGTGAGCAACGAGTACCACTACCAGCCGGGGCTGTATCACTAGCGGGGTGCTCTTGAGCTTCGCCGCCAGGGGTGTTTCTGCTGCCTTCGGTCGGTGTTAAGCTGATAGCGGTTTTGCCGTTCAATTGATGTTTTGTTGTTTGACGTACGCTTGTGGGGAGGGCGTGTGGCTAAGAAATCTACGGCTATCGATGTAACGCAGGGTGTCATCTGGCGGCAGCTGCTGTCGCTGTGCGTTCCCATCTTCTTTAGTTCGTTTTTTCAGCAGGCATACACGCTTATCGGTACCTATATCGTCGGTCAGTTTGGCGGCAAGCTCGCGCTGGGTGGCATTCAGGCCACGATGGTGCTTACGGAGCTCTGCATTGGTTTTTGCGTCGGTGTGGGTGCTGGCTGTGCCGTTATTACCGGTCAGTATTTTGGTCAGCACGATGACGAGCGCCTGAGCCGATCGGTCCATACGGCCATGACGCTCGCGCTGGTGGGCGGCATCGTTTTCTCGATTCTTGGCATTGTGTTCGTTGAGCCCATGCTGGTGCTTATGAACACGCCGCATGAACTATTGGCCGAGGGCGTGGCCTATGCTCGTTGTTATTTTGCCGCCATGGTTGCAGCGCTGCTGCTCAATATGGGAACGGCACTGCTGCGCGCCGTGGGCGACACGCGCGGGCCTGCCGTGATCATTGCCTCTGGCTGCCCGGTTAACGTGGTGCTGGATATCATTTTTGTCGCTGTGTTGCATTTGGAGGCGCTGGGCTGCGGCATCGCAGTGGCGCTGACCATTTGCTCCAATGCAACGATGATCGTGTTGCGCATGATGCGCGCTCCGGGTGCATGGCGTCTTTCGCTGTCTAAGCTCGGCATCGATCGCGGTATTTGCAAGAGTATGATCTCGTGTGGTCTGCCACTCGGTTTTCAATCGGCTGCCTATTCGATCTCGAACGTGCTGATCCAGGTGTCGGTTAATTCGTTTGGCGCCGATGTCACGACTGCTTGGGGTCTATCTGGGCGCCTGGATGGCATTATCTGGATGGTGACCGAGGCGCTCGGCGTTTCGATCACCACGTTCTCGGCGCAGAACTTTGGCGCGCGCAATTACGAGCGCATGCGCAAGGGATATCACACGTCGCTCGTGCTTTCGTTTATGCTCATTGGTGGCCTGTCTGCCGTGCTCCTGGTGTTCTCGGGTCCGCTGTCGCGTTTGTTTGTCGACGATGCTTCGATTTCTGCGTACACCACGACGATTCTTCATTTCATCGCGCCGTTCTACGCGATCTTCTCGATTATCGAAAACGCGTCGGGTTCCATTCGCGGCGCCGGCGTGAGTCTGCAGCCTATGATGCTCACCATCTTTGGTACCGTTGTCTTGAGGGCGATCTGGGTGTTTGCGATCATGCCCTTCGATCCGTCGCTCGAGCATCTACTGCTGGTCTACCCCGTAACCTGGCTCATTACGGCCACGATGTTCACCATCTACCACCACAGCGGCAACTGGCTCGGCCGCGCCACCGCCTAGCCATTCGGGACGTCCCCAATGGCTAGTATTCGATGCCTTGGCGGGCTAGGAGGCCTTCGTCGAAGTAGTGTTTGACGGGGCGCATTTCGGTGACTAAGTCCGCAGGGTCGGTCAACGGCAGCAGCCCGCGGCCGGTGAGCACGAGCTCCGTGGTGGCGGGCTTCAGCGCGATTAGCCCCTCCACATTCTCACGCGTCACAAAGCCGCGGCGCATCGCTTCGCCGAGTTCGTCCAGAATGAGCACGTTGACCTGGCTAATCTGCTCGCGCGCCAGCTCCATGATCTGTGCGGTACAGGCTTCGGGCGTGTCGCGGTCGGCTTGTACGATGCGTAGCCCCAATCGAGGTGCTGCGTCATGTTCGGCGCAGTGCAGCTTCTTGGCAAACTGAAGCATGAGCACGTTAAGTCCATAGCCCGTGGCGCGCAGCGCGAGCCCCAGCGCAGCCGTCGTCTTGCCCTTGCCGTCGCCCGTATAGATTTGAACCTTGCCGACTTCCAGTGATGCCATCTCTGTCCTTTCGTGCCCGGCGTCGGTTTATCGCCGTCCGGGTTGGGTATTCTAGAAAAGATTATCAACCCCAGTAGATGGAGTTCAAGCAGATGGAGATGGATGACAACAAACGTAGACGGAATATGATCCTCTACGTGCTCATCGCCTTCGTCGTCTACCTCGTGCTCTCGACCGTTCTGTTCCCCAACATCGGTCACACGCAGCAGATTACGAAGACCGATTACTCGACGTTTGTCAAAGCGCTCGATAAGAAGAGCGTCGACAAGGTCGAGTACAACACGGACGATTACACGATTTATTACACCAAGAAGGGCGAGGACGAGAACATCGCCTACAAGACGACCGGTGTTCCGAATGACGCGGGCTTTACCGATCGCGTGCTTGAGTCCGGTGCTTCGCTGGAGTCGGTCGTTCCCGATAAGAACTCGGGTCTGATGACCTACTACCTGCTCACCCTCATTCTTCCCATGGCGATTTTCTTCCTGATCGGCTGGTGGCTCAACCGCCGCATGAAGAAGGCCATGGGCGATGACGGTCCGTCGATGAACTTTGGCGGCGGTGGTTTTGGCGGCGGTGGACTGGGCAAGTCCGGCGCGCGCGTGATCGCCTCCAAGGACGTGGGCGTGACCTTTAAGGATGTCGCCGGCCAGGAAGAGGCCAAGGAGTCCCTCAAGGAGGTCGTCGACTTTCTGGAGAAGCCGCAGCGCTACGAGGAGATCGGCGCCAAGCTGCCGCGTGGCGCCCTCCTTGTTGGCCCTCCGGGTACCGGTAAGACCCTGCTTGCCAAGGCTGTTGCCGGCGAGGCGGGCGTGCCGTTCTTTAGCATTTCGGGCTCTGAGTTCGTCGAGATGTTCGTCGGCCGCGGTGCCGCCAAGGTGCGCGACCTGTTTAAGCAGGCCAAGGAAAAGGCCCCGTGTATCGTCTTTATCGATGAGATCGATACCATCGGCAAGAAGCGCGATGGCGGCGGCTTTAGTGGCAATGACGAGCGCGAGCAGACGCTCAACCAGCTGCTGACAGAGATGGACGGCTTCGATAACCACAAGGGTATTGTTGTTCTTGCTGCTACCAACCGCCCTGACAGCCTTGATCCGGCCCTGTTGCGCCCCGGTCGTTTTGACCGCCGTATCCCCGTTGAGCTGCCCGATCTGACCGGCCGTAAGAACATTCTTGAGTTGCATGCCAAGAGCGTGAAGACGCAGCCGCCGATCGACCTGACCGCGATTGCCCGCGCCACGCCCGGTGCCTCGGGCGCCGACCTGGCCAACATCATCAACGAGGGCGCCCTGCGTGCCGTCCGCGAGGGTCGCAAGCGTGCCACGCAGGACGATTTTGAGGAGTCGGTGGAGGTCGTCATCGCCGGTCAGCAGCGTAAGTCCACGGTGCTGTCCGACCACGAGAAGCAGGTCGTTTCTTATCACGAGATCGGCCATGCCATCGTTGCCGCTCGCCAGAAGGGCTCTGCGCCGGTCACGAAGATCACCATCGTGCCGCGCACGAGCGGTGCTCTGGGCTACACCATGCAGGTCGAGGAGGATGAGCGCTTCCTGACCACACGCCAGGAGGTCCTGGACAAGCTCGCCGTCTATTGCGGTGGCCGTGCAGCCGAGGAGCTCATCTTTGGTGAGATGACGACCGGCGCCGCCAACGATATCGAGCAGGCCACCAAGCTCGCCCGCAATATGGTGACGCGCTTTGGTATGTCCGATGAGTTTGGCATGATGGCGCTCGGTACCGTTCAGAATGCGTACCTCAACCAGGACACGTCGCTCACCTGCGCCCCCGGTACGGCTGAGCGCGTGGACGCGATTGTCGCCAAGCTGATCGAGGACGCGCACGACCGCGCTCTGCAGATCCTGAAGGAGAACAAGTTCAAGCTCCACGAGCTGGCTCGTTATCTGTACAAGAAGGAGACGATCACGGGCGAGGAGTTTATGAATCTCCTCACGCGCGAGAATCCGCTGATGCCAAAGCAGCAGTAATACTGGTTGCGCAGTGTCAATTGCCCCATTTGAGTGTTTATCTCAAATGGGGCGTTTTGCGTGGGGAGAGTTGTATATGAAGATCGTGGTAAGTGCCTGCTTGATGGGCGAGAGCTGCAAGTATAACGGGCTCGACAACTACCACCGCGCGTTGGTCGAGGCCTGCGAACGTACGGGGACCGAGGTCCTCTTGGTGTGCCCTGAGGTCTTTGGCGGCCTGCCCACACCGCGCAAGCCGTCCGAGATTGTGAACGGCGAGGTCCGTACCTGCGAGGGCGTGTCCGTTGACCTGGAATTTCGCCTAGGCGCCCAACGTGCGCTCGACATGTGCGAGCAGGCGGGCGGTCCGGAAGAGATCGCCGCGTGCATCCTGCAGGACCGTAGTCCCTCGTGCGGCGCGAGCCTCATCTACGACGGAACATTCAGCGGCACCCTTACGGCGGGCAACGGCGTCTTCGTTGATTTACTGCTCCGCCACGGTTATCGCGTGATCCCGGCTAGCGAGTTCGACCCCAGCATGCTGGAGCAATAAAAAACCACCACAAAGGTGCCTGTCCCCTTTGTGGTGGTTTTGGGCTAGACCTAGAGGGTGTGGCCGTAAGCGTCGGCGGCCTTGATGGCGGCGGCGAATTTTTCGTCCGTGAAGGGCTCGGGGTTTCCCTGCTTCCACTCGTTGGTGGCGTGCGCGTACTCGCACAGGGCCGGGATGTCGGCCCCGGAAAGCCCGACCTGCTCCAGCGTCACGGGCAGCCCCATCTGCTTGTTAAAGTCGGCGTAGCGCTCAAGGTTCTCGGTATCGCCCGTATAGGCAAACAGCACCAGCACGCCCAGGCTCACGACCTCGCCGTGTAGGTAGGAGCCCTCGCGCGGAATGCTGCAGGTGGCGTTGTAGAACGCGTGCGCCACGCTCGAGTTGTAGTAGTAATCGTTCTGGTTGGTCAGGTTGGAGACGTAGCCCGTGTTGACCACGATGTCGAGCGCGATCTGCTTGACGGCCTCGCTCGACAGGTTCTGGCGCACGTCCTCAAGACCCTGGACGCCATAGGTAAACAGTGGCTCGGAACAGGTGTGGGCGAGCGCCAGGCCAAGACCGGCGGTGTGCTCCAGGTTGCCGGCGCTCGTGGCGTACTCGACCTCGGGCTGTTTGGACAGGGCATCGCCCACGCCGGCCCAGAAGTACTCTGCCGGTGCCTTGGCGATGATCTTGGGGTTGATGAAGATGTGCGCCGGTCGGTTGGGGTACGAATAGCCCTCGAGCGAGCCATCGTCGTTGTACACGACGGCAATGGCGGTCGCGGCGGAGCAGTTGGAACAGATCGTGGGGACCGTAAAGACGATCTTCTTGAGCTCGATAGCTGCGGTCTTCACGGTGTCGAGCGCCTTGCCGCCGCCGCATGCGATAAGCACGTCAGCTTCCTGGGAGGCAGGGGAGTTCACGACCTTGGCGATATTGGCGCGCGTACTGTTGGTGCCGTAGACGCGCGTCTCCAGAACCTCGACGCCGGTGCCCGCCAGCGCGGCTTCGATACCGGGAAGGGCTGCGGCCAGTGCTCGCTTGCCGCCAATGATGGCGACCTTGGTCGCTCCGTATTCGGCCAGCGCGCCGGGCAGCTCGTCAAAGCAATCCTCGCCGACGGTGTAGTCGCTCATTCCAATCGTGCGCATAGGTGCCTTCTTTCGTTCGATAGAGTGCTTTCAGGTATTTTGCTCCTAGAGAAGGGCTGTAATAGCGAGAAATTTCGAACGTATAAAACCAGTGTTGAGGGTTTTTCGCCGGCGCGGAACGTGCTAGCATACTCCGCATAAGCGTTGATGGGGACGAGTAGTCGGCCGTCCGCATGCTGCAGAGAGCGGGGAGCGCTGAGAACCCGTGCATGCGACCGATGAAAATCACCCCGGAGCTGCGGTCCCAACGGACGAGCCGTGCAGGTTCGTCTTAGTAGACATCGCCGAGATGGTCGTCGATACAGGCCAGCCGAGTAACGGATGCGAGCGCGCGAATATGCGGGCGAGGGCATCTAAGCTGGGTGGTTAAGCGAAGAGCTTTTGCGGGCGTGCAGCCCGTTTTGTGGCGCTTCGTCCCAGCTTGTAGGGACGGGCGCTTTTTTGGTGCCCAACGGGCGTGCGCGCCCACGACATGAAAGGGGTACCGTGGCAAACGAGTACAAGCAGACGATGAATCTGCCCAAGACCGGTTTTCCCATGCGTGCCGGTCTTTCCAAGTCCGAGCCCAAGCGACTCAAGGACTGGCAGGACAACAAGGTCTACGAGCAGGTTCTGAAGAAGAACGAGGGTCACAAGAAGTTCGTGCTGCACGATGGCCCTCCGTACGCCAACGGCCCGATCCACATCGGCCACGCCATGAATAAGATCTCTAAGGACATGATCAACCGCTACTGGATGATGCAGGGCTATGAGGTTCCCTATGTCCCCGGTTGGGACTGCCACGGTCAGCCGATTGAGCATAAGGTCGAGGAGAAGCTCGGCACCGAGAAGTTCAACCAGACCCCCACGGCCAAGATCCGTGAGCTCTGCAACGAGTTCGCTGTCGAGAACATCGAGCTCCAGAAGGCCGGCTTCCGTCGCCTGGGCGTGCTTGGCGACTGGGACAACCCGTATCTGACGCTCTATCACCAGCATGACGCCGCCGACATCGAGGTCTTCAAGGCCATGTTCGACAAGGGCATGATCTATCGCGGCCATAAGCCCGTCCACTGGTGCAAGCACTGCCACACCGCACTCGCCGAGGCTGAGATTGAGTACTCTGACGAGACGAGCCCGTCCATCTTCGTGCGCTTCGAGATGACCTCCAAGCCCGCCGGCCTCGAGAACTTCGACGGCCCGGTTGACTTCATCATCTGGACGACCACGCCGTGGACCATCCCCTCCGACCAGGCAGTTTCCCTCAAACCCGGCGCCGCCTATGTCGCTGTTGAGCACGATGGCCGTGCCGAGGTCATGCTCGAGGACCTGGCTCCCAAGTGCTGCGAGGAGTTTGGCTGGGAGTACACCCCGGTCATGGTCGACGGCAAGCCCTACGTGGTTCCCGCCGAGACCTTCCACCACATCCATTACAAGCAGCCGATCTTTGACGGTGTCGAGGGCGTGGCGCTGCTGGCCGATTACGTCGGTGTCGATGACGGTACCGGTATCGTCCACAACTCGCCCGGCCACGGCGTCGACGACTACTTCGCCTGCCTCAAGGAGGGCATTACCGACATCTGCATGCCGGTCGATGACGACGGCAAGTTCTACACCGGCGAGGAGTTTGGTACCGGTGGCCCCTTCAGCGGTATGGATACCGACGAGGCCAACCCGCACATCATCGAGTTCCTGCGCGAGCGCGGCACCCTGGTCCTCGAGAAGAAGATCACGCACAGCTATCCGCACTGCTGGCGCTGCAAGCACCCGGTGCTCTTCCGTGCTACCGACCAGTGGTTTGTCTCGATGGACAAGACCGGTTTGCGCGAGCAGGCTGGCAAAGAGGTCCGCGAGAACGTCAAGTGGTATCCGGCCCACGCGGCAAACCGCATCGGCGCCATGGTCGAGCAGCGTCCCGACTGGTGCATCAGCCGTCAGCGCAACTGGGGCGTGCCTATCCCCAGCTACACTTGCGCCGACTGCGGTGAGAAGGTCATGAACGACGCCACGCTCGACGCCGTCATCAAGCTCTTCCACGAGAAGGGCTCCGACGCCTGGTTCACCGACGCTCCCGAGAGCTACCTGGGCGAGGCCTGCGTCTGCCCCAAGTGCGGCGGCCATCACCTCAAGGCCGATAAGGACATCCTCGACGTGTGGTGGGATTCCGGCGTCTCCTGGAAGGCCGTCTGCGAGTATCGCCCTGAGCTTGAGTACCCGGCGGATGTGTACCTCGAGGGCTCCGACCAGCATCGTGGTTGGTTCCAGAGCTCGCTGCTCACCTCGGTGGGTGCCAACGGCCACGCCCCGTACAAGGCAGTCGTCTCGCAGGGCTTCACCCTCGACGGCCAGGGCCGCAAGATGTCCAAGTCGCTCGGCAACGTCATCGACCCCAACAAGGTCTGTGACGAGATGGGCGCCGACATCATTCGTCTGTGGGTTGCGTCCGTCGATACCAGCTCCGACGTGTCGATCGACCACGAGATCCTTGCCCGTACGTCCGATGCCTACCGTCGTTTCCGCAACACGCTGCGCTTCCTGCTCTCCGAGCTCGAGGGTCAGTTTGAGCCCGAGACCGACGGCGTCGCCTTTGCCGACCTGCTGCCGCTCGACAAGCTCATGGTTGCCCGCCTGACCCAGGTTCAGGCCGAGGTCGACGATGCCTACGCCAGCTACGAGTTCCCGCGCGCCTACCGTGCGCTCTACGACTTCGTGGTTACCGAGCTCTCCAACGTGTACCTCGACGCCCTGAAGGACCGTCTGTACTGCGAGAAGCCCGGCTCGCTCGAGCGTCGCAGTGCCCAGACCGTGCTGGCCGAGCTCTTCTCGATGCTCATGCGCGACCTGCAGCCGATCCTGTCCTACACGGTCGACGAGGCCATGGCCTATGCGCCCGCCGGCTGCGTCGATCACCAGAAGTACGCCGCGCTGCTCGATTGGTACAAGTCGCCCATTACGGTCGACGAGGCCAATGAGTTCGAGGGCGTGCTCGAGGCTTCGCTCGAGCTCCGTAGCGCCGTGACCAAGGCCCTTGAGGATGCCCGCTCCGCCGGCACCTTCACCAAGAGCCAGCAGGTCCGCGTCAAGGCGGTCGTTCCCGCCGAGATGTACGCGCTGCTGACCGGCGACAAGGCCGTCGATCTGGCCGAGTTCTACATCGTCTCCGATGTTGAGCTGACCCAGGGCGAGGAGCTTTCCGTTGCTATTGAGGCTGCCGAGGGCGAGTGCTGTGACCGTTGCTGGAACTACCGCACCACCGTCGGCGAGTACAACGGCCACGCTCACATCTGCAAGCGCTGCGCTGATGCGCTGAACTAACCGTTGGGGACGTTCTTAAACGACTGTCAAACAAGAACGTCCCCAACGTCAACTTTTGTCACGTCCAAGCGGCATTCTGTTTTTCGGAATGCCGCTTTCGTTTTTAGCTGGTTATTTCGCTTGCGTTGGTGGATATGTCGTGCGCTCAGCGTGTGGCAATATAAGATGGTTAATTGCGTAAAACGGAATTTGATTATCTGAGGGTAGGGGATTGATTTGGGTCGTACTGGGGATATGACGCCGCCTTTGCGATGGCGGTTGGGTGTTGCTGGTGGGGTGGCGCTGGTTGTGCTGCTTGTTGACCAGCTTACCAAGCTTGCGGTTCGTGCCGTGGGCGACGCTTTGCATGTGACTGTTACCCCCGGTGTGATCGATTTTGTGTTTGTCCGCAATATCGGAGCCGCCTTTAGCATGGGCGAGGGTCATGGCGTCGCTTTCGCCGTGTTGGCGCTTGCGGTCATTGTCGCCATTGCCGTGTACTTGCTCCGTGCATCCCAGCTCGCCCATCTTGAGGTCGTGGGCATGGCGATGGTTGCGGGCGGCGCCATTGGCAACGCAATCGACCGTCTGACTTTTGGCTTTGTGACCGATTTTATTGCCACCACCTTCATCGACTTTCCCGTCTTTAACGTGGCCGATATCGGCATCACCGTAGGCGTCGTGCTTGCCCTCATTGGCTACATGTTCTTGAGCCCTGCGGCCCGCGAAGTCGATGCGACTGCCGAGCTCAATGCCCGTGATGAGGCACGCGCCAAGCGCAAAGCCAAGCAGCGTGGGGAGCGTGCCCGCAAGATTCGCGAAAGGAATGAGCGTTAATGGCCGACATCCATATTCTCGTTGCCGACGATTCCGCTGGTCAGCGTCTCGACGTCTATCTGGGCGCCAACGATGGCTGCCCCACACGCTCTGCCTGCGCGCATCTGATTGAGGGCGGCGCCGTTGCCGTCAATGGCGAGACCTGCCTCTCAAAAAAGTTTGCCGTGCGAGCCGGCGACCGTATTTCGGTCGATTTGCCTGAGCCGCACGATCCCACCGATGTGATTCCCGAGGCCATCCCGCTCGACATTCGCTATGAGGACGACTATCTCATTGTGCTCTCCAAGCAGCGTGGCCTGGTGTGTCATCCTGCGCATGGTCATGAGAGCGGTACGCTCGCGAATGCCCTGGTCTATCACTGCGGTATCGACCATCTGGGCACCGTGCAGGGCGAGGATCGCCCCGGTATCGTGCATCGTTTGGATCGCGATACCTCGGGTCTCATGCTTGCGGCAAAGGACGACGACACCCAGCGCGCGCTCCAAAATCTTATCCGTACGCGCACACTCGACCGCCGCTACATTACGCTCGTTCACGGTCATATCGCTATGGATGAGGGCACCATTAACACTGGCATTGCCCGTTCTACGCGTGACCGTGTCAAGATGGCGGTTTCTGACGATCCTTTCGCGCGCCAGGCCATTACGACCTTTAAGGTCCTCGAGCGCTTCGATTCCATGCGTTTTGACGACGGCTATACGCTCGTCGAGTGCCACCTGTTTACGGGCCGCACACATCAGATTCGCGTGCATATGCGCCATATTAACCACGCCTGCGTGGGCGATCAACTTTACGGCAAGTGCGATGCACGCGCCGATCAGGGCCTGACCAGGCAATTCCTTCATTCCTGGCGCGTCGCATTCGATCATCCCGTGACGGGGGAGCGTATTGAGTGCCGCGATGAGCTGCCGTGGGATCTTGCGGCGGTTCTGGATGATCTGGCCCCGCGTTCGCTCGGCCGTACTGCCGCTGGCGACGAAATCGTCCCGCAGCTCGGTCTTCTCGAAGCCTAGCCAGTATTAGGTGGTTTCTTGAACTCGGTAAGCCTGCGGTAAGATATACGATTGTTTACGTTACGCGTTGCTGGGAGCCTGCATGCTCGCCTTTTTACAAACCAACACACCCATCGTGATCTTCAACCAGATTGTCGTCACGCTGCTCACGGTCTGCTTTCTGTACCAGGTGGTCTTCTTTGTCATTGGCGCTCTTCGTGGCGAGGTCGCGCCTCCCAAGGCCAAAAAACTCCATCGCTATGCCTTTTTTATCGCGGCGCATAATGAGGAGGCCGTGATCGCCAACCTCGTTCGCTCCATCAAGGACCAGGATTATCCGTCCGAGCTCATCGAGGTTTTCGTGGTCGCCGATGCCTGCACCGACAACACGGCGCAGCTCGCGCGCGAGGCCGGTGCCATTGTTTACGAGCGCAATGACCTGGCCCGCAAGGGCAAGAGCTGGGTCATGGACTTTGGCTTCGACCGCATTCTCAACGAGTATCCCGACACGTTTGAGGGCTACTTTATCTTCGATGCCGATAACGTTATCTCCCGCGATTACGTTTCCAAGATGAATGATGCCTTTGACCAGGGCTTCCATGTGGTCACGAGCTATCGCAATTCCAAGAACTTCGGCAGCTCGTGGATCTCGGCTGCTAATGCCACGTGGTATCTACGCGAGGCGCGCTTCCTCAACAACGCGCGTAATATCTGCAAGACGTCCTGCGCTGTTTCGGGTTCGGGTTACCTTATCTCGTCAAGCGTTATCGAGGGCATGCACGGTTGGCAGTTCCACACGCTGACCGAGGACATTCAGTTCACTACGTTCTGCGCTATTCACGGTATTCGCATTGGCTATGCGCCGGCGGAGTTCTTTGACGAGCAACCCGTGACGTTCAAGGCATCCTGGAAGCAGCGTATGCGCTGGACCAAGGGCTTTTACCAGGTGTTCTTTACCTACGGTAAGCATCTGGTCAAGTCGACGTTCCGCTATCATCGCTTTGCCGCCTACGACATGTTCATGACGATCGCCCCGGGTATGCTGCTATCGCTGATCTCGATGCTCGCTAATGCGACGTTCTTGATTGTGGGTGGCCTTTCGCATGGTTTCTTGGCTACCGAAGTCGAGATGCAGGCGTGCGCCGCTTCGCTCATTATGACCTTCGCCATGATGTATCAGACCTTCTTTATCCTGGCGCTGCTCACGACTATCTTTGAGTACAAGCACATTCACTGCGCGCAAAAGTGGCGTCTGGTGACTAACCTGTTTACCTTCCCGATCTTTATGTTCAGCTATATCCCCATCACGGTGGCCGCGCTGTTCCTGAAGGTCGACTGGGTGCCGACGCAGCACGCCGTCAACGTTACCCTTGACGAGGTCATGCAAGGCGCCAAATAACCACCACCAAAACCACCGCAAAGGGGACAGGCACCTTTGTGGTGGTTTTTGCTTTTGCGATGCAGCTCGAGGAGGAGTCCGATGGTCTATATCCCGTTTTGGATTTGCATCTTTGCCGGCGTGGCAATTGATGCCCGAGAGCGACGGTTTCCCAATGGGCTTGCCGGCGCATGTGCCGTGACGGCGTTGGCGGGCGTTTGGCTCGACCTCGGTTTGAACACAGCGCTTGACCACGCCGGTCTTGCGGTCATCGTCTACCTTGCCCTTGTGCTCACTGAGTCGCTCTGGCGGCGCCTTCGCCACGCCCCGGGCATCGGCATGGGGGATGCCAAGGCGCTCTTCGCGCTTTGCACACTCGACCCTATGGGTGGCATCGTGGCATTTGCCGTCGCACTCCTGGCCCTGGCCCTCTCCTGCCTCTTCACAAAATCGCGCTCCCTGCCATTGCTCCCGTTTTTAGTGCCGATTTTTGCCATAATCGAGGTCGTGGGCTGCACTTTGTAACCGATTGCGCATCCTTTTTAAGGAGCATGCCATGGAATCTAATCAAGAAACGGCCGTCATTAAGGCGCGCATGGACCGTATTCCCTCGGCGTTGTCGCCCGAGCTTGTCGAGCGCATTGCCGCCGATCGTGCTTCGGGCTATGTCAACCCGTATCGTTGCAACGATGATCAGGTCATTCGTCGTATTGATCGCGCCGCCGACAAAGGCACGCTTATGCGTCCGGCGTTTATGCGCGATACCGAAAAGATACTTCATCTTCCGGCGTACACCCGTTATGCAGGCAAAACGCAGGTCTTTAGCTTCCGTAGCAATGATGATCTTTCACGCCGCGGTTTGCACGTACAGCTTGTCTCCCGCATTGCGCGCGATATCGGGCGCGCCCTGGGGCTCAACTGCGATCTCATCGAGGCGATTGGCCTGGGCCATGACTTGGGTCACACGCCTTTTGGCCATGCCGGTGAGCGATTCCTCAACGATATTTACCATGAGCGCACGGGTCGTTACTTTTTCCATAACGTGCAGTCGGTCCGCGTGCTCGACGCTCTGTACGGCCGCAACGTGTCGCTCCAGACGCTTGACGGCGTGCTGTGCCACAACGGCGAGTACGAGCAACGTGTGTTTGAGCTTTCGGACATGGGCTCCTTTGATCAGTTCGATCAGACGGTTGAGGATTGCATTGCTACAGGTTACAGCGCAATTGAGCACCTGCGCCCCATGACGCTCGAGGGCTGCGTGGTTCGCATCTCGGATATCCTTGCCTACGTGGGGCGCGATCGCCAAGACGCCATTGCGGCTGGCCTGCTGTCACCCGACGCCTTTGACGACGGCCGGGGCGGAGCGTACAACAGCTGGATTCTCACGCATGCCTCCATCGATATCGTCGAGCACAGCTATGGCAAGCCGCGCATCGAGATGAGCGAGGAACTGTTTGAGGAAATCCGCCGAGCTAAGCGCGAGAACTACGAGAAGATCTATAGCAAGGGCGGCATCGAAGGTGACTCTGAAGCGGAGCTCCGCGAGGCGTTCGAAAAGCTCTATGACCGTTGCCTGCAGGATATAAACGAAGGCGATGAATCTTCGTATATCTTTAAGCACCACATTTCGCGCATTGAGCGGCAGCTTTCCTATTACGATCGCACCTATGCATGGCAGGACGATAAAGATCAGACCGTAGTGGATTACATTTCGAGCATGACGGACGGCTATTTCTGCGAGCTGACGAGCAAGCTGTTCCCGGGGCTGGAGTTTCCGCATCGTACCTATATTAACGAACGGTAGTTCGTATATTTTCGGTATACTGTTGAGGAACAACGATTTTGATGGATGCACGGGATGGCTATGGACGACCTTTTTTCTGCCTCGACGCGCGAGCGTTCCTTTAAAAATGCCCCGCTTGCGGTGCGCATGCGCCCCAATTCGCTCGATGAGTACGTGGGCCAGCAAAAGGCCGTCGGTAAGGGCTCATGGTTGCGTGCTGCGATTGAGCATGACGTGCTGTCGAGTGTGATTCTGTACGGGCCGGCCGGTACGGGCAAGACGACGCTGGCACATATCATCGCCAATCATACCAAGAGCGAGTTTGTCGAGGTCAGCGCCGTGACAGGCACCGTGAAGGACTTGCGCCGCGTGATTGACGAGGCCAAGACGCGTCTGAATACCTACGACCGTCGCACTATTCTTTTCATCGACGAGATTCACCGCTTCTCCAAGTCGCAGCAGGATGCCCTGCTGCATGCGGTTGAGAACCGTACCGTCATTATGATTGGCGCCACGACGGAGAACCCGTACTTTGAGGTCAATTCGGCGCTGCTCTCGCGTGGTCGTGTGGTGGAACTTGAGCACCTTAAAGACGAGGACATCGCCACGTTGATCGAGCGTGCGCTCGAGGCACCGCAGGGTTTGAACGGTAAGTTCTCGGCCGATGAGGATACGGTCAAGACCATCTGCACGCTGGCAGCGGGTGACGCTCGCTCGGCGCTCACGACGCTCGAGCTTGCGAGCGAGATTGCCGTCACGCGTCCCGATACCGAGGGAACGCCAGCGCCCGCGGCGGGGGAGCGCTATCCCATCACCGTGGATGACGTGAAGATCGCCAACCCGCGTCGCGGCTTTACATACGACAAAAACGGCGACATGCACTACGACATCATCAGTGCGTTTATTAAGTCTATGCGCGGTAGTGACCCCGATGCCACGATCTATTGGCTCGCGCGCATGATCGATGCTGGGGAGGATCCTAAGTTTATCGCTCGCCGTATTATGATTCACGCTTCTGAGGACGTTGGGAACGCCGACCCGCAGGCGCTTTTGGTGGCGCATGCCGCGTTTAAGTCTGCCGAGGTCATTGGCTATCCCGAGTGCCGCATTAACCTGGCTCAGGCTGCACTCTATGTGTGCTTGGCGCCAAAATCCAACGCGTGTGAGGCTTCGATCGATGCGGCGCTGGCCGATATCCATTCTAGTGGGCTTCGCGAGGTGCCGAGTTATCTGCGCGATCGCCATCGCCCGGGCAGCGATGAATACGGTGTGTATAAGTATCCACATGATTATCCCGAAGGCTGGGTCGATCAGCGCTATTTGCCCGATGGCTTGGAACGCGGTGCATTTTGGCAGCCTGCCGGGCGCGGCTGGGAAGAGTGGCGCGTAGAGCAAAGCGAACGCGACCGCAGCGGGAATGCACCGAGGTAGCTGCTGATATTTTTGTCCCACGTTGCTGCTCTTGGCATGTTCGGTCCCCTTTGGGGTACCATGAAAAGCGTCTGTATTTCGATTCTTCCGGGAGGCTTGTATGAGTCCCATTCAAATCGCCCTGCTGCTGCTCGCCGTTGCCGGCGTGTGGGCCATCGCTGAGCTCGCGCTTACCCTGCGCAAGACCCGCAATGTTGTCGACTCGCTCGATAAGACCGTGAACGACCTCAACAATACCATCGCCGAGGCTCAGCCTGTGGTGGCAAAGCTCGATGGCGCTGTCGATGAGCTTACGCCGGCGCTTGCCCAGATGGAGCCGCTGCTTAAGTCGAGCAAGACGGCAGTTGATGCCCTTACCTCCAATCTCGTAGAGGTCGAAGCCGTGGTTCGCGACATTTCCGAGGTTACGGGCAGCATGGCCGAGGCCAGCAATGTTGTGTCGAGCGTGACCGACTCTGCCGCCGGTGCTGTGCAGAAGCTCTTCAATAAGGTGAAGGCTCCTGCAGCCGACGCCGATCGCAAGCTCGCCGCTGCCGCTGCGGAGGCCGAGCAGCCTACCGAGCGCGTCCTAATTGGCGAGGACGAGGCCGCCGCGGGCGACGATGATGGTCAGAAGTCTGTATCCAAGCCGGCTCAGTATTACACCTATACGCCCGCCGAGACCTCTGAGGAGTCCTGCGATGAGTAGCGAAGCAACCTGCCCTATCACGCTGACCGTTGCCGGTGACCCGCGTCTCGCTCGCCTTGTGCGCATGACGGCAGCCAACGTTGGTGCCCTGTGCTCTATGTCTGTCGATCGCATCGAGGACATCCGCATGGCTGCTGAGGAGGCTTTCATCTTTGGTTGCACCGCGGTCGACTGCGATGACATCACCATCAAATTCGATGTCGATGAGACCCACGTTGGCATGACTATCACCTTTGGCGACCAGGCTACGGTCGATGAAGACGACCAGGCTGCGGTGTATGCCGAGCTCATCCTCGCGAGCGTGTGCGACTCCTACGAAAAGACTACGGCGCCCCTGACGCTTTCCCTCGACCTCAAGGCGGATATCTAATATGACCGAACGTTCCCGGAGCGGCAAGACCGCTTGGGACAAGGAGAAAACCCGCGAGCTGTTTCGTCGTTACAAGGAGACCGGTGATCCGGACGCCCGTGAGCAGCTCGTCATGTCCCATATGAACCTGGTAAGGTTTCTTGCCAACAAATTTAAGAATCGCGGCGAGCCGCTCGACGACCTCATGCAGGTCGGCTATCTGGGCTTGCTCAAGGCTATCGACCGTTTTGATCCCGAGCGCGGACTCGAGTTCACGACGTTTGCGACACCCACTATCCTGGGCGAGATCAAACGCCATTTTCGCGACAAGGGCTGGAGTGTGCGCGTACCGCGTCGTCTGCAGGAGCTCTCGGCCAAGGTCAACCAGGCTACTGACAAACTTACCAACGAGTTGCAGCGTTCGCCCAAGGTTGAGGAGATCGCTGAGTATCTAGATGTGACTGTCGATGAGGTCCTCGAGGCTATGGAATCGTCTTCGGCCTATACCTCGGTGCCCATCGAGGCTCCTGGTGCGTCCGATTCCGACGATGCCCCTTCGATTCTCGACCGTTACGCCGACGACGACAACGAGCTCGACTTTACTGATGACCGCCTAGTGATCGAGGAAGCCATCCGTGATTTCTCGCCGCGCGAGCGCGAGGTGATCGAGCTGCGCTTTGTGAAGGGCATGACCCAGATCGAGATCGCCAAGAAGCTGGGTATTTCTCAGGTGCAGGTTTCGCGTCTGCTGCGCCGCACGCTTAAGAAGATTCAGGACAAGATCGACCCCGACGGAGTGATGATTCGTTCATGAGTGAGTACCCCCAACAAACCGATCGCGTGCTGCGCGACACCCGCATTCTGACGCTGCGCATTTGGGCTGTTGTCGGCTGCATTGTCATCGCCGCTGTCATCTTTAACCTTATGGGCATCCTGGCGCCGGTTATCGAGTTTCTCGCTGTTGGTTCCATCATTGCCTTTGTGATGTCCCCGATCACCAACTGGCTCGAGCACCATGGCGTGAATCGCGGCATCGGTTCGCTTATCGCGCTTATTGTTGTTGTTGCCGTGCTCGTCGGTGTCGTTTGCATCTTGTCGCCGATTCTCTTTGGTCAGATCATGGAAGTCCTGAGCCGCCTGCCCGAGCAGCTTCGTGTTGCGGGTGGCGATCTCAATGAGATGATCTCGCATGCCAAGACGCTCAATAACACGCCGCTCAAGGAGTCTTTGGACGATAATCTTTCGTCGCTGGTTACCGTGGCATCGAAGTATGTGTCTCAGATTGCTGCCGAGCTTGGCCGCGGTGTGTTCCCGCTCATCACCAATACGGCCTCGCAGTTGTTCGTGATCTTCCTTGGTCTGGTGCTTGCCTACTGGATGGCCTGCGACTACCCTCGCATGCATCACGAGATTTGCACCATCATCGGTCAGGAGAAGGAGACCTCGTACCGCTTTATGGCCGCCATCCTTTCTCGCTCTGTCGGCGGCTACATGCGCGGTATGGTCGTGACGTCCATCTGCGGTGGTTTCCTCGCCTTTATCGGCTTCCTGATTATCGGCCATCCGTATGCGGCGCTCATGGCTATCTTCACTGGCATCATGCACTTGGTTCCGGTCGTCGGTCCCTGGGTGAGCGCGGCAATCGCCACGGTACTCGGCTTTATGTTCAGCCCCATGTTGGCGTTATGGACGCTCATCGTGACGATGGTCGCGCAAAACGTCACCGACAATGTGATTTCGCCTAAGGTCATGCAGAGCTCAGTGCAGGTGCATCCCATTATGAGCCTCACGGCGCTCGTTATTGGTTCGGCACTCATGGGGCCCATCGGCATGATTATTGCCATCCCGCTTTGTGCGGCCCTCAAGGGCATCTTCGTGTACTACTTCGAGAATGAGACCGGCCGTCAGCTTGTGGCCTATGACGGCGCCGTGTTTAAGGGCACGCCGTACCGCGATGCCGATGGCAACCCGGTCGCCGCCTACGACGCGCTCGGCGACGACACTTTCATTTACGAGTCCGAGCTCATCGGCAACGAGACTGCGCCCGAGGCCAAGGCCATGCCCAAGCCCGAGCTCGATAATCCCTGGATCAAGCTCTCAGGTCTGCAACCTGATGCCACGGGCTTCTTCAAGAACCCCTTTGCCAAGGACGATGACTCCAACTCGGACGACGATACCAAAACCGGTATCGACGGCTCCATGGACGATGACGATAACTAGCGGGGTAATTCGGGTTAACATTCATACGTGCTAACATGCAATTTCGCTGGAGGGTCGCTGTTTGGCGGCCCTCTTTTTTGCACTTGTGCGGTGGGATGGTAATATCGTTACGTTTGAACTGTTTCGATGTGAAACCGAGGAGATTCCCTCTATGAGTGCTGACTACCCGTCAATGACTACGGCCGAGATTCGCTCCAAGTTCCTCAACTTCTTTGAGGAGCGCGGTCTTAAGCTCTATCCTTCTTCGTCCCTCGTCCCCGACGATCCTTCGCTGCTGCTTGCCAACGCCGGCATGAACCAGTTTAAGGAGTACTACCAGGGCAAGAAGACCATGAAGGAGATCGGCGCTATCTCCTGCCAGAAGTGCGTCCGCACCAACGACATCGATTGCATCGGCGAGGACGGCCGTCACCTGTCCTTCTTTGAGATGCTCGGCGACTTCTCCTTTGGCGGCGTCTCCAAGCAGCAGGCTTGCGCCTGGGCCTTTGAGCTCATCACCAAGGAGTTCAAGCT
>DAIMBN010000009.1:0-49285 GCA_036718335.1 Coriobacteriaceae bacterium | reverse complement strand
CATGCGCTTCGCTCGTTTGGCCTCGCCGGTTATCAACGACCCCGAGACCTACAAGTTCGAGTTGGGTAAGGGCATTGTCATGCGCGAGGGCGCCGATGTGACCATCATTGCCTGCGGCCTGATGGTCGGCGAGGCTCTCGAGGCCGCCGAGCAGCTCGCTGCCGAGGGCATCGACGCCGAGGTCATCAACATGCACACCATCAAGCCCATCGATGCCGACCTGATCGTCAAGAGCGCCACCAAGACCGGCCATGTCGTGACCGTCGAGGAGCACTCTGTGATCGGTGGCCTGGGCAGCGCCGTCGCCGACGTCCTGTGCGAGCAGTGCCCGACGCCGCTCAAGAAGATCGGCGTCAACGACACCTTCGGTGAGTCTGGCCCGGGTGCCGAACTCTTGCACAAGTATGGCCTGGACGCCGCCAACATCGTGGCGACCACCAAGGAGTTCTTGGCATAAGGCAAGGCGGATCTCAAGGACTGCTTCGCCAGAACTATGGAAACCCGGCAGGGGCGCTCTCTTGGAGAGCGCCCCTGTTTCAGTTGCGGTGAAATAAGGACTGTTTTGCCAGCTTAAAGGCTCAACAGTCCCTATTTCACCGCAACTCATGAAGACGCCCCTCAAGCACGGTCCCATCAGGGAAAAGGGCACATATCGACAAAGTGCAATTCAGACCCTTCCAGCTTTGTATATGCAGCACCTCAAGATAAACGCGGCGACCCCTTAGTTATCGCAGGCCGGACACAGGGTTACTTTCCAAATCTTTCCGCAGGACGGAGGAACCCCCGCCGCACGTAGTGCGCAGCGGAGGCTCCGACATGTCCGAGGACGATTTGGAAAGTAACCCTGTGTCCGGCCGGAGGGACCCAAACACGGCCATGCTTCTTATGTGCAGCAAAGCTAATGCTGCTAAAATACAAAGCGCTCATGTAGTTTAAACGCACGACGATAAGGAGCACCAGTGGGTAACCACTTCCGTACCTCCGGTGCGGGCGATGATGCCCCCAAGACGCAGGCAGGCGTCCAGGGCAGTCGTTTCGCCACTCCGGATTCAGAGGGCCAGCCTGTTGCTCAGGCCCCCGCTCAGCCGGCAGATCAGGCACAGCCGGCATCCGATCCCTTTGCCTACAATCCAACCAGCGATGTCGCGCTTTCCGGCGCGGCGGGTTTTGAGCCCGTTCAGGCCGTGACCGCTCGCGTGGAGCAGCCTCAGGCTGGCGCCGCCACGCCGCAGCCTACCATGGCCGGCATTCCCGACCCCATGGCCCCTGCGACGCCGGCTCCTCAGCCTGCGCAGTCCGGTCTCTTTGCCGCTATTCCCGACCCCACGCAGCCTGCTGCCCCGGTGGTCGAGAGCGATCAGGCCGCCGAGGTCGCAAGCCTCGATAACGCGCTCAACAACCCCGATTTTACGTCGGTGTTTGCGCCCATCGATCCGCAGGCCAGCCGCAAGAAGATGGCCAAGCAGGCCGGTGTCGAGCCCGTCATCCTTATGGAGCATGTCACCAAGATCTATCCGGCACAGCCCAACAAGCCTGCACTCGACGACATCAACATCGAGATCTATCCGGGCGAGTTCGTCTTCCTGGTCGGTCACTCCGGCTCGGGTAAGACCACGCTGTTGTCGACGCTCAACCGTGACGTCAAGCCGACGAGCGGCCGCATCCTGGTTGCCGGTCAGGACCTCATGAAGATCAAGAACCGCAAGGTTCCGTTCCTGCGCCGCCAGATTGGCGCCGTGTTCCAGGACTTTAAGCTTCTGCCGCAAAAGACCGCCTACGAAAACGTGGCGTTTGCCCTGCAGTGCATCGGCAAGCCCAAGGGCGTCATTCGCAGCCAGGTGCCCGAGGTGCTGCGTCTGGTCGGCCTGGCCGATCAGATGGACTCGCTGCCCGACCAGCTTTCCGGTGGCGAGCAGCAGCGCGTTGCCGTCGCCCGCGCTATGGTCAACCGTCCGCCGCTGCTGATCTGCGACGAGCCCACGGGCAACCTCGACCCGGCGATCTCGCTGGGCATCATGAAGCTGCTTGAGCGTATTAACCGCACCGGCACCACCGTGATCGTCGCCACGCACGACCGCGAGATGGTCGATAGCATGCACCGTCGCGTGATCGCCCTCGAGGGCGGCCACGTCATCCGCGACCAGGAGAGGGGAGGTTACGGCAACTATGGCACCAACTAACGTGGGCTACTCCTTCAAAGAGGCAATCAGCCACTTCTTCCGTAACTGGACTACCTCGCTCGGCGCCGTCATCACGATCTTCCTTTCGCTGTTTATCATCGGCCTGTTCATTATGGGCTCCGCGGTGCTGAACTCCGTGATCGGCACCGTCGAGGATCAGGTTGTCATCAACGCCTTCATTAGTGATGACGCCGATCAGGCCGATGTTCAGGCTTTTGAGGCCGAGCTTAAGACGTGGAATAACGTCAAGTCCGTGACCTATAAGGACAAGGACGACGCGAAGGCCGAGTATTCGAGCAAGATGTCGGGCAACGCCGACGCCACCATGAGCGCGCTCGATGGCCAGAACCCGCTGCCGGCTTCCTTCGCTATTGAGATGGACGATCCGTCCAAGGTCGAGAGCACGGCAGAGAAGCTCAAGAAGGATGCCGATTTCCAGAAGATCGTGGATGACGGCGACGTCAACGCGAGCGTGCTGTACGGCCAGGAGGCAGTGAGCCGCCTGTTCCAGGTGACCAACTACATCCGCATCGCCGCCGTGGTGCTCGTTGGCCTTCTGACCTTTATCGCTTTCATCTTCATCAACAACACGATTCGCCTATCCATCACGGCACGTCGTCGTGAGATTGCGATTATGCGTCTGGTCGGCGCCAGCAACGGCTTCATTCGCGGCCCGTTTATCACCGAGGGCGTACTACAGGCCATTTTGGGCTCGTTGCTTTCCATCGGCGTTCTGGAGCTGCTGCGCAACCTGATGATTCCGCGTCTGCAGGAGAGCATCGGCTGGATGTCGTTTGCCCTGCCGATGCAGTACTACTTGGTGACCTATGCTGCGCTGATTCTGGTCGGCGTGATTATCGGTTTCTTTGGTTCTGCCATCGCCATGCGCCGCTACCTGCGCGTGTAGGCATGCCTGGAATTCATCCCTTCCAACGGGTCGTCTCTTATGGGGCGGCCCGTTTTTTGATCCCTAGGGGACGGCAGGAAAGCGAATCATTTGGGTAGACTCTTTGGAGTTCGCAATCGATAGTTAGGAGGCGCCATGGGGCGCAATAACAAGCATAAGCGTGGAGCTCGCAATAAGCGCGGGCCGGTGCGCAGCGAACGCCGTCCGAGCCTGACCGGGCGCGTGCAGCTCCATGAGCACAGTGCCTATGTCATAACCGAGAATGGCGACTACAAGGTCATGGGTCGCGGCAAGCGTGAGATCATGGACGGCGATACCGTTGCCGTGAGCATTAAGAACAGCCCGCATGGCGAGCGTCGCGCCGTGATCGAGGGCGTGGTTGAGCGCGCAGCTATAAGCGTGGTGGGCACGTACCAGACCGCCGGTCCGCTCGGTGTGATTGAGCCGCTCGATTCGCGCCTGAAGGCCGACTTCTTCATTTTGCCCGAGGATGCCTCGGCGGATCGTCTGGGTGTCCACCCGGGTGATGCTGTTGTCGCGCGCATTTTGACCTACCCGACGCGCCTGGAATCGGGCACTGTGACGATCGAACGCCGCATTGGCGGAGATGACGCGCCCGATTTGGGCGTTCAATATGTGATGGCGCGTTACGGCTATACCGATAGCTATCCCGAGGCCGCGCTAGACGAGGCCGAGGGGCTTTCGCTCGATGTGTCCGCGGCGCTTAAGGACCCGCTCCGCCGCGATCTGCGCGACCGCTTTGTCATCACGATCGACCCGGTCGACGCGCGCGACTTTGACGATGCCATTTCGCTGGAGCGCACGCCCGATGGTGGCTACAAGCTGGGTGTGCATATCGCCGACGTTTCACACTATGTGGCTTGGGACGGGCATATCGATCTTGAGGCTCGCCATCGCACGACATCGGTGTATCTGGCCGATCGCGTGCTTCCCATGCTGCCCGAACGCCTGTCCAATGACCTGTGCTCGCTTCGCCCTGACGAGGACCGTCTTGCGTTTACCGTCGATATCGAGCTCGATGCGCAGGGTCGCGTGCGGCATTACGATCCGTATCCCAGCGTGATTCGCTCGCGTGTGCGTATGGACTATGACGGCGCCGAGGCGCTGCTGGTGCGTGCCGGCGCGGTTGAGTATTCGGTGCTGGAGGGCGCGGCCGAGGATGTTGCGGCTGCCGAGACCTCGCGCGAGGAAGCGCTTGAGCGCGGTCTTGCGTGCGAGGAGGCCGCCCGCGGCTACAACATCGACCTCGGCGATTTCCTTGTCGCCGCTAACGAACTCGCCGAACTTCGCCGTCGTATTCGTCGCGCCCGCGGCTCAGTCGATTTTGACACAGCCGAGATTCGCGCTCTATTGGATGAGGACGGAGTGCCCGTGCAGATTGTGGCGCGTGAGCGTTCGTGTGCCACGTCGCTTATCGAGGAAGCCATGCTGCTCGCCAACGAGTGCGTTGCAGAGTGGCTGGCAGACCGTGATATCGAGGCCTGCTATCGTGTGCATGAGGATCCGAGCCCCGATAGCCTGCACGGTGCTGCCGTTGCGCTGGCGCAGCTAGGCATCATCGACGATCGCCGTGCTGCCGGTATTGCCCTGGGGGGCCCCGATGAGCTGCAGGCTGCAGTTGATGCTGCCGCCGGTACGGCCAACGCACCGCTCGTCAACACGCTGCTTCTGCGCAGCATGCAGCGCGCGCTGTACAAGCCGCGCAACGAGGGCCACTTTGCGCTCGCCGCGCCGTGCTACTGTCACTTTACGAGTCCCATCCGTCGCTACCCCGATCTAGTGGTGCACCGCGTGCTCAAACTGCAGTTGGCCTATGAGCAGCTCGGCGGCAAGGACGCCTTGGTCCGTACGCCGCGGCTGATCGGCAAGGGGCGCGAGTCGCTGCCGCGCATTCTGCCGCAGATCTGCCGCGCATGTAGCGATGCCGAGCGCGCGGCAGATGCCGCCAGCCATGCGACGCAAAAGATCAAGATTGCCCAGTACTATGAGGACCGTCTGGGTGAGCGCTATGCCGGAACCGTCTCGTGGGTTAGCAGCATGGGCCTCTTTGTGCGCTTGGACCTAACACAGGTCGAGGGCCTGGTTTCAATTAAGAGCCTGGGCAACGAGTGGTTCGAGTTCGACGAGGACGCGCTTACGCTGACGGGCGCCGACACGGGGACTCGCTATGAACTGGGCCAGCGCGTGATTATCGAGGTCTCGCGCGTCAATACCACGCGTGGACACTTGGACTTTAAGCTTATCCATTAGCTAAATCCCGACTCATGGTGGGGGAGCGGAGGGCGGTCTTTCGAGACCGTCCTTCGCATTTGAATCGTGGCTACCTTGCCGTCTACTCGGCCGCCCGCTTACCTGCTATTTGAGAGGTAAAACCTACCAAAATAAACCTGTCCCTTTTTAGCAGGTTTACAAGAAAGCGGGGATGAGATGGCGACGGTGTACGGTTATGCGCGGGTGAGTTCGCGCGATCAGAACCTTAATCGGCAGCTGGATGCGCTGGGCGCCTATGGCGTGGGCTCGGCGAATATTTATGCCGACCATGCGAGCGGCAAGGACTTCGATCGACCGCGTTATCGCGAGCTGCTGCACGTCCTGGGAGACGGGGACGTACTGGTGGTGCTTTCTATCGACCGACTTGGCCGTAATTACTCCGAGATTCTTGAGGAATGGCGACGCATTACCAAGGAGCTCGGGGTTGCCATTGTGGTGTTGGACATGCCATTGCTTGACACGCGCGCTAGGGCCAGCGGCGCGCCGGATGTGACCAACGTCCTGATTGCCGATATTGTGCTGCAACTGCTGAGCTACGTGGCGCAGGTAGAGCGCGAGAATATCCATCGGCGCCAAGCGGAGGGGATTGCAGCGGCGCGGGCGCGAGGGGTCCGTTTCGGTCGACCTCGCAAGCCATGCCCTCCTCAGTTTGAGCTGGTGCGCGATAGCTATGAGGCGGGCGATATTACCCGCAGCCAGGCAGCAAAGTGCCTGGGCGTGTGCGTGGGGACGTTCGATCGCTGGATGCGCGAGGCGGGGTAGGGTTTTGCGTCGCTTTGTCGCTTCCTGTTGCGATTCAAATTTTGATACGGTGACGATGCCATTTGGGGCTACACTCGCTGATATTCAAAAAAGGAGGTTGACCCTTGGCGCGCGTAAAACAAATAATCGGATGGACCGCGATCGTTCTGTTCGCTGCAACGCTGGCGGGCATCTGGGTGCTGACGGAGCAAAATGCGGTGGAGACGTCGTTGCTGAGCGAGTCCACCGCGCGTGTGGTGGAGGGTCAGGCTACGGGCGTTCAGGCTGTCGATGCCACGGGTGAAGCTCAGGCGGAGAACGGAATGACCGGGGGCACCGATTCGGCTGCCTCGAATGTCCGGTCTGGCCGACTTGCTTCCATTCGCATGTGGGTGGGCACGAACGTCCGTCGCGTTGCCCATACCGTAGAGTTTTTCTTCGTCGGATTGTTCGCCTCGGTGGTCGTGGTTTGCTTTTCCAGGCGTCCGTGGAGCGTATGCTCCCGTTGCGTGCCCGTATTGCTCTTTTGCGCCGCCTGCTCCGTTGGCGATCAGGTACATAAGATCTTTGTTCCCGGCAGGCATTTCGACGTTATCGATTTAGGATTCGATGCTGCGGGCTATGTCATCGCCATGCTGTTGGTATTGCTGACGGCGGCGTTGGTGCGCCATGCGACTCGGCCGATCGGCGCCCATGCGAGGCGCTAGCCTTAAGACGAGACATCGCGACTGCCTATGCTTCGACATTGACTACAATAACGGCTGCAATCGCGAGCGGTCGTCGATGTGCAGTTTTCCATACACCTGTTTTCTCTAAGAAAGGAAATCCCATGGCGGTATTGTTTGTTGAATATCCCAAGTGCTCGACCTGTAAGAAGGCCAAGGCATGGCTGGACGAACATGGGGTAGAGTATATCGACCGCGATATCGTTTTGGACAATCCCACGGCTGATGAGCTTGCGACCTGGATTGCTCGTTCGGGGCTGCCGGTGCGGCGCTTCTTTAATTCGTCGGGCATGAAATATCGAGAGCTGGGCCTGAAGGCGCGTCTGGATGCGGGCATGACGGATCGGGAATGCTACGAGCTGCTGGCGACCGACGGCATGCTGGTCAAGCGTCCGCTGCTGGTGGGCGACGACTTTGCGATTCCTGGGTTTAAGGAAGCGGCCTGGACCGAGGTGCTGCTGTAGTGGCTGCGGAAAGTGCGTCCCGTTTTGAGCTCGGATTCCGGGACGCAGTTTCCGGTTGAAGGGGCTAGCGGAAACCGTATCCCAGTTTGAGCGCGAAATCTGGGATACGGTTTCCGTTTGGGGCCTCTAGGGGAAAGCGCGTCCCGTTCTGGACGTAAATTCCGGGATGAGCTTTCCGGTTGGCGGGCATGCGCACTATCCCGGCTGGCGGGCATATGCGCTAATCCTCAAGCTGTGCCCATTCGTGCGGATCGTAGACCTTTACGTGCTTGTTGGGCTTGCCGCTCCAGTACTCTTCGTCCATAAAGGGCAAATATGCCTGAACGCCGGGGCAGATAAAGGGAATCCGCTGCTGTTGCAGTCGCTCGCGCTGGCGCTGCTCCAGGCGCGCCTCGGATATGACGGTCGGCATGCCGGACAGCTCGACGAGGCTTGCCTGGATTCGCTTAAGGTCGGGGAGTCCCGCGTGCCATGACATCCGCATGATCAAAAAGGATGCACGGCGGTATTTTGCCTGCACCACAGTAATGGCGGGGCGTAACGTGGGGTGAATTTTGTCCCGTTCGGGCCAAAGGTCGGCAGTGATCTCGAGGCCCAGGGTCTCCCATAGGTAATCAAGCTCTTCGTCCATGGTGCCTCGATATCTACGCGATCATTGATACTTCGATTGTGTTGCCTGGTGCTATCGTTTTCACGGTAGAATCTGCCAACGGTTGACGGCTACCGCTCGCGGCGTTTTGCCCTTCGTGTACAGCGGTCGGCTTCACAGGTCCTTCACGGGTTGGACTAAATTAGGCCAATTTGACTGAATTTCAAAAAAGTCAAAATTGGGGCTTGCGTCACGGCGAGACTTCCCGTATATTTCTTTCTTGCGCAAAGGCACAGCCGAGCGCAGCGATGCAGTCATTGGGATGTCGTCTAATGGCAGGACAGCGGATTCTGGTTCCGTCAATGGGGGTTCGACTCCCTCCATCCCAGCCATTGCATTTGCTACATATGGCCCGTTCGTCTAGCGGTTTAGGACGCCGCCCTCTCAAGGCGGAGATCACCAGTTCGAATCTGGTACGGGCTACCAAAATTGAACGCCCGGGCCTCGTAAGAGACCCGGGTTTTGTGTATTGACCGTATATACGGCGCCTGCCGTGTTTCGCTCAGATCGAGGAGTAGCCATGGATCTGCCCATCAGCTTGCAAGACATCACGTATGCCGAGAACTATCTGGCGCAGGGCGACCTGGCTACGGCGACGCCGCTGCTGGAGCGTCTGGTGGAGCTCGCCGAGGAGTATATTGATGCTGAGTGCAAGACGGAGGAGAAGCGTCAATACTTTAGCTTCGATAGCAAGTTTGAGCGCTTGGCCTATCGCCGCGTGGAGAAGGATCCGCGCGAGCTCGTGCAGGTCGAGGTGCCGTTTGACCGCCTGTACTCTGACATGGCGTTTGCCTACATTCGCCAGCAGGATTATGTGAGCGCTCGTAATGCCCTGATGCAGGCTGTGCGTTGGGACCCCATGAACTGCAACTATCGCTTGGATTTGGCCGAGCTGTTCCGCGCACTCGAGGACAAGCAGGAATGGGCATCGCTCTCGTTCTCGGTGCTGGAGCGTGCAAGCGATGGCAAGTGCGCCGCCCGCGCTTACGCCAATCTGGGTCAGTACTTCTTGGAGCCCGAGACCGAGAACGTTTCGGCTGCCGTGGGCTGCGCGCGTCTGGCGCTGCGCCTGGCGCCCAACGATGCGCATACGACGCGCCTGCTCAACAAGATCCATACCACCTATCCGGATGCCGCTGATGAGAGCGACGACCACGTGATGGGTGAATTGGCCCTGCAAGGCGTGCCGACCTCGCCTTCGGCCGAGATTGCCATCTGCCTGATTATGTGTGCGACCGATGCTGCAAGCGACGGCGACAAGCAGGAGGCGACGCGCCTGACGGTGCGTGCTCGCGACTTGGTGGGCGAGGAGGCCTGCGCGGCGATTATTAAACTGGTGCGCGAGAGCGATGCCGAGCTCAATGCCGAGCGCAAGGCAAAGCGCGAGACTGCGGGCTCAAACGCCGATGGAGCCAAGGAGGCCGGCGATGCCCAGTAAGCGCGAGCGCAAACTCATTTCCAAGAATCGCTCGGCACATCACGAGTACTTTATCGATGAGACGTTTGAGTGCGGTATTGAGCTGAGCGGCACCGAGGTCAAGTCGATTCGCGAGCGCGCCTGTCAGATCACTGACACTTTTGCGCTGATTCGTGGCGGCGAGTGCTGGCTCGTCGGACTGCATATCCACCCTTATAGCCATGGTGGCGTGTGGAATCGCGATCCCGATCGTCGGCGTCGTCTGCTGCTGCACCGCAAGGAGATCGACTTTCTTGACGGCAAACTTCGCAACCGTGGTTATGCGCTGGTTCCGTTGGAACTCTACTTTAATACCGACGGCCGCGTAAAGCTGCTGCTGGGTCTGGGTTGCGGCAAGAAGCTCTACGACAAGCGCGAGGACATGGCCAAGCGTGATGTCCAACGCGAAATCGACCGCGCCCTTAAGGAACGCAACCGCTAGGCACTCTGTATAAGTTGCGGTGGAATACGGACTGTTTTGCCTGTTTGAGGGGCTATTCAGTCCCTATTTCACCGCAACTGCGGGCGTCTCATCTTTCTTACTGTTCTGACACATATGTCTCAAAGGCGGCGTCCGTTATGGGTGCCGCCTTTTTTGTGGGTACATACATTCATGAGGTTCCAACCCGAGCTAGGGGAGTGATCGTTATGGACAAAACTGCGTTCTTTACCATGCCGAGCGGTCTGTACGTGGTGAGCGCTGTGGCAGACGGGTTGCGCGCCGGCTGCGTCATCAACACCGCGGTGCAGGTGACGTCCATGCCGCCGCGTATTTCGGTTGCCGTGAACAAGGACAATGTCACCTCGGGCGTCATCGCCTCGGCCAAAGCGTTCGCGCTGACCGTGATCGATCAGGCCACCGACATGCTCTACATCGGTAACTTTGGGTTCCGCACCAGCAGCGATTATGACAAGTTTGCCAAATACGAGACCCGCGAGACGGCTCTGGGCATGCCCTATGTGCCTGAGCACGCGGCGGCCCTGTTTAGCTGCCGTTTGATCGACACTGTGGATGTGGGCACGCATCTGCTGTTTATTGGCGAGGTCGAGGATGCCGAGCGCCTGAGCGACGAGACGCCGCTGACGTACGACTACTATCACAAGGTGCTAAAGGGCAAGACGCCGCCCAAAGCCTCGTCGTATCAAGGCTAGAAATGTTCTAAAAATACTTGCATTATGTTATTGAGAATATATACTAATAAGTAAGTACACCAGCAGTCACGTTCGAGAGGAGAACATCATGGCTGAGGAGAAGAAGACGTATAAGTTTGTGTGCACCGTTTGCGGTTACGAGGTTGAGGTCGACACGCCCGAGCTGCCCGAGGACTACGTGTGCCCGGTCTGCGGCGTCGGCCCCGATGAGTTTGAGCTTGTCGAGGAGTAGCTCGTAGACACACGACTTGCAACAACATATAGCTCTGTCCAAGGGCCCCGGTCGAATTCTCGGCCGGGGCCCTTTTGATTTATCTGACGGTTTAAAACGGTCTCACGTGTTACAGATTGAGACGTTATATCTGGACAGTCACGCCATCCCAATTACATCCCCGTTAGCAGCACGATGTCGAGAATCGTCACGATGACGCCGATCCCTACGAGCAGCGCGTTGAGCGGGCGCGAGTTGGCGTATTTGCCCATAACGCGGGGCGAACTGGTGAGTCGTATGAGCACAAAGACCGTAATCGGCAACTGAAGCGACAGCAGCGCCTGACTCCAGATGAGACCCTCAAAAGGATTCGGGACGACCAAGCACGCCGCCACTGCGCCGACGAAACAAGCCGCCACCCCGATCGAGGAATGTCGGTCGTGGATGTCGTATTCCTCGTCGAACATGCCTGCGGTGATGGTGCCCGCCGCCATGCCCGCCGTCACACTACTCGATATGCCCGCAAACAGCAGTGCCACCGCAAAGATGGTCGAGCTTGCCGGGCCCAAGATGGGGGAGAGCGTGGCCGCTGCGACGGCGAGGTCGTCTACGACAATGCCGTGCGCAAAGAAGGTCGTTGCGGCCAGGATGACCATGGCCGAGTTGATTGCCCAGCCCACGCCCATCGAAAAGAGCGTGTCGAAGAGCTCGTAGCGCAGACGTTCTTCGATAACCTGCTCGCCTTGGCCTTCGAAGTGCATGGATTGGATGACCTCGGAGTGCAGAAAAAGGTTGTGTGGCATAACGACCGCACCCAGGACACTCACGATAATCGCGGCAGAGCCAGTGGGCATACTGGGCGTGATCCAGCTTGCGGCGGCTTGCGGCCAGTCGACCTTGACTAGTGCAAGCTCGGCCAAAAACGAGAGTCCTACCACGCCTACGAAGACGATGATCCAGCGCTCGGCATGCTTGTAGGAGTTCGTTATGAGCATCGCCATCGATACTGCCGCCACGATGACGCAGCCCGCGCGCACGGGCAGCCCAAAGAGCATTTGAAGGGCAATCGCGCCACCCAGGACTTCGGCCATGGCGGTGGCGATGGTCGCGAGATAGGCGCTGCCGAGCACCGCGCGTCCCACGATGCGGGGGAGAAAGCGGGTCGTGGCCTCGGCAAGACAGGCGCCCGTGGCGATGCCCAGGTGCGCCGCGTTGTGCTGCAGCACGATGAGCATGATCGTGGACAGCGTGACGATCCACAGCAGCGCGTAGCCAAACTGCGAGCCCGCGGCCATATTGGAGGCCCAGTTGCCCGGGTCGATAAAGCCGACGGTGACGAGCAACCCGGGGCCGATATGCCGCGCAATGTCTAGGCCTCCGTGACCACCGGTGCGCCGGGAACCAAAGTGTTGTTTGAGATGGTTGAGCATGGTGCACTCCTGCGTGCCGTTTGTTTGACGCCGTAAAGGGTACCCGTTTTAGGCTTAAAGGTTAACCGAGACTAACAAAATTGTTGTATTTGAATAGGATGGGGAAAGGAGTTGCCGAAATGTCTTGATCTGTAACAACTAGGGATGGAAATTGGACCTAGGTGTTACAGATCGAGACAGGAAGAAATGGTCCTATGGAAAATCTCGATCTGTAACAGTTAGCTGCAAAAACCGGCCCTTCGTGTTACAGATCGAGACATTCGGAACTGTCTCTCGAAAACATCTCAATCTGTAACATCTAGGCGCCAAAATTGGGTCTTCCTGTTACAGATTGAGATGTTTGAAGCGGTGAGCTTACAGGCCGAACTTGGGGCCCTTGTTGTCGTCCTTGAGGTCGGCGGTGTCCACTCGTAGGGCGTGCGTTACGCGATTGTTTCGAAACGGGCGGGAAACACAACGGGCCGGTGATGCTCCTAGTATGCCTATTCAACTGATTGTCTAATATTTAGGGGAGGATCGCGATGCAGGCAGATTCCGCTCAGCAGCAGGGCCTTTATCGCCCCGAATTCGATCACGATGCGTGTGGCATCGGCGCGCTTGCCGATATCAACGGTGAGCGCCATCACCAGATTCTGGACGATGCGCTGTCCATTCTGGTCAACTTGGAGCACCGCGGCGGCACGGGACTTGAGAAGAACACCGGCGACGGCGCCGGCATCCTGTTTCAGGTTCCGCATCACTTTTTCCGCAAAGAGGCTCAAAAGTGCGGCCAGATTCTGCCGGCAGAGGGCGACTATGGCGTGGCCATGCTGTTCTTCCCGCAGGACGACAAGGGCGTAGAGGATGCCCGTCGCGTGTTTGAGGAGGGCTGCGCCGAGGCCGGCGTGCCGCTGCTTTTTTGGCGCGAGGTGCCGGTCGACCCGCACGATTTGGGCGAGACGGCCCGCGCCTGCATGCCCACCATCTTGCAGGCCTTCCTGGGCCGTCCGGACGACACGCCCGCCGGCGATGCCTTCGAGCGTCGTCTGTACGTGTGCCGCCGCACCATCGAGAAGAAGGCCGACGTCGAGTTTGCCCTGCGCGACAAGATCTTCTATGTGTGCTCCATGAGCTCGCGCACCATCGTGTACAAGGGTATGCTGGTCGCCACGCAGATGCGCCGCTTCTTCATCGATCTCAACGACGCCGCCGTCAAGACGGCCGTGGCGCTCGTCCACTCGCGCTACTCCACCAACACCACGCCCAGCTGGGAACGCGCGCACCCCAACCGTTATATCATCCATAACGGCGAGATCAACACCCTCAAGGGCAACGTCAACTGGATCCGCGCCCGCGAGCCCAACCTGTACAGTCCCGTGCTGCAGCATGATCTCGAGCGCGTGATGCCCATCATCAACCGCGAGGGCTCCGATTCCGCGATTCTGGACAACGTGCTTGAGTTTTTGGTCATGAACGGTCGCCCGCTTACGCGTGCCGCGTCCATGCTGTTGCCCGAGCCGTGGGACCACAACGACAGCCTGAGTGAGGAGCGCCGCGCCTACGACGCTTACCAGTCCATGCTCATGGAGCCGTGGGATGGCCCGGCGGCCATCGCCTTTACCGACGGTCGCACGCTGGGTGCCGCCCTCGACCGTAACGGCCTGCGTCCCGCCCGCTACTATGTGACGCGCGACGGTCGCTTTATGCTGGCAAGCGAGGTGGGCACCATCGAGGTGAGCCCCGAGAACATCCTGACGAGCGGCTGTCTGGGACCGGGCCAGATGCTCGAGGTCGATTTTGCCCGCGGCCGCGTCATCTACAACGACGAGCTGCGCGCCCGTTACGCCAAGGAAAAGCCCTATCGCGACTGGATCGCCGAGGAGACGCTGACCGTCGACGCGCTCGACAAGCCCGTCGCGCCCACGCCCGCCGAGGATACCGAGGTGCCCGCCGCCGTGCGCATGGCCAAGCTCGGGTATCACTGGGATGATGTTGACGAAGTCGTGCGTCCCATGGCCCAGCAGGGCAAGGCCCCGCTCGCCTCGATGGGCATCGATGCGCCGCTGGCCTGCCTGTCCAAGAAGACGCGCTCGTTCTTCGACTACTTCTATCAGCTGTTCGCCCAGGTCACGAACCCGCCGATCGATGCCCTGCGCGAGCATATGGTCACCTCGACCACGCTCTACCTGGGCAACCACGGCAACCTGCTCGAGGATTCCCGCACGGCCTGCCAGCTGGTGCGCTTGGAGCGTCCGCTGCTGAGCGAGGAGGAGTTCGAGCGTATCTGCGCCATCGACCGCGTGGGCTTTAAGACCCGCCGTTTCCGTGCCGTGTACCGCCGCGACGCCGGCGAGGGCGCGCTGCAGGCTGCGCTCAAGCAGCTTGCAGAGGATGTTGAGGCTGCGGTCCGCGACGGCGTGAACATCGTGGTGTTGAGCGATCGCGCCGCTGCGGGTGAGGTGCCCGTGCCGTCGCTGCTCGCCGTGGGCTGCGTGCACAACCACCTGATCCGCGCCGGCGTGCGTACCTTTGCCGACATCGTGGTGGAGTGCGGCGACGCCGTGTCTCCGCACGACTTTGCGGCACTGGTGGGCTACTCCGCGAGCGGCATCTATCCGTACAACGCACATGCGTGCATCCGCGATCTGGCGTCACGCGGCGACCTGGACGTGACGGCCGAGCAGGGCATCGCCAACTACAACAAGGCTGCGACCGCCGGCATCGTCTCCATCATGTCCAAGATGGGCATCTCCACGGTGCAGAGCTACCATTCGGCGCAGATCTTCGAGGCCGTGGGCTTCACTCCGGAGTTCGTCAACGCGTACTTCGCCGGCACGGTGAGCCGTGTGGGCGGTATGGGTGTCGAGGACGTCGAGCGCGAGCAGAATGAGCGCTACGACGCCGCGCTCGCTATCCTTAAGAGCCCGGCTCCCGATCAGCTGCCCACGCTGGGTCTGACCAAGTGGCGCCCGCTCGGCGGCGAGGATCACCTTATCGACCCGCAGACCGTCTACCTGCTGCAGACCGCCTGCCGCGAGGACAGCTACGACACCTTTAAGGAGTACAGCGCCCGCCTGCACCGCACCGGCCGTGCCGTGCGCCTGCGTGACCTGCTGGACTTTAATGCCAACGGTCGCACGCCGGTTTCGCTCGACGAGGTGGAGCCCGCGCTCAACATCGTCCGCCGCTTTAACACCGGCGCTATGTCGTACGGTTCCATCAGCAAAGAGGCACACGAGTGCATGGCCATCGCCATGAACCGCCTGCACGGCCGTTCCAACTCCGGCGAGGGCGGCGAGGATCCGCGCCGCGAGACCCCGCTGGCTAACGGTGACTCCAAGAACTCCGCCATCAAGCAGGTGGCAAGCGCGCGCTTTGGCGTGACGAGCCGCTACCTGTGCAGCGCCTTCGAGATTCAGATTAAGATGGCCCAGGGCGCCAAGCCCGGCGAGGGCGGCCACCTGCCCGGCAAGAAGGTCTACCCCTGGATCGCCGAGGTCCGTCAGTCCACGCCCGGCATCGGCCTGATCTCGCCCCCGCCGCACCACGATATTTACTCTATCGAGGACCTGGCAGAGCTGATCTTTGACCTTAAGAACGCCAACCCCGGCGCACGCGTGTCGGTCAAGCTGGTCAGCGAGGCCGGTGTCGGCACCATCGCCACCGGTGTGGCCAAGGGCGCTGCCGACAAGATCTTGATCAGCGGCCACAACGGCGGCTCCGGTGCCGCGGCGCGCGATTCGATCTGGCACGCCGGTCTGCCGCTGGAGCTTGGCCTTGCCGAGGCCCAGCAGACGCTGCTGCAAAACGGCCTGCGCTCGCGCGTGGTGCTCGAGGCCGACGGCAAGCTCATGGACGGCACCGATGTTGCTGTCGCCTGCCTGTTGGGCGCCGAGGAGTTTGGCTTTGCGACCATGCCGCTCATCTCCATGGGCTGCCTCATGCAGCGCGACTGCCAGCAGGATACCTGCCCGGCCGGCATCGCTACGCAAAACTGTCGCCTGCGTCGCGGCTTCCGCGGCAAGCCGGAGCACGTCGAGCACTTTATGCTCTTTGTTGCCGAGCAGCTGCGCGAGGTCATGGCGAGCCTGGGCTTCCGCACCGTCGACGAGATGGTCGGCCATCCCGAGTGCCTGCGCCAGATCGAGGTCCCGGGCAACCGCAAGGCCAACCTGCTCGATCTGTCGCCCGTGCTGGCAAGCGCGACCTGTGAGTTTGGTGCCCACATCCCGGGCGCCGACGGCCGTCACTTCCTGCCCCAGATGGCTGCGGACAGCGAGCTCGACAAGACGCTCGACTCTACGCTGTTTGTGCCCTATACGGCCGATGCCCGTGCGCACCTGCGCCCGATTCGCTTCCGCGCCGACATCGCCAACGTCAACCGCTGCGTGGGCACTATTTTGGGCAACGCGGTGACCAAGGCGCATCCCGAGGGTCTGCCCGCCGGCTCCATCACCATCGATTGCGATGGTTCGGCCGGTCAGAGCTTTGGCGCGTTCCTTCCGCGCGGCATTACGCTCAACGTGTGCGGCGACGCCAACGACTACTTTGGCAAGGGTCTTTCGGGCGGCGAGGTATCGGTGCGCCCCAACCCGCATGCGACCTACAAGTTCGACGAGAACATCATCGTGGGCAACGTTGCGTTCTTTGGCGCTACGAGCGGCCGCGGCTTCATCAACGGCCTGGCAGGCCAGCGCTTTGGCGTACGCAACTCCGGTGCCACGGTGGTGGTCGAGGGCTGCGGCAACCATGGCTGCGAGTACATGACGGGCGGTCTGGCGCTCATCTTGGGCGAGGTCGGGCAGAACTTCGCCGCAGGTATGACGGGTGGCGTGGCTTATGTCTTCGATCAGTACGGCACGCTCGATGCCCGCGTGAACCACGAGAGCGTTGAGCTCAAGGCCCCGACGGCCGGCGAGCTGGCGCAGATTCGTGCGCTCATCCAGGAGCACGTGGACGCGACGCAGAGCCCGCGCGGCATTAAGCTGCTTTACAGCTTCGACTCGATGAGCAAGCACTTTGTGAAGGTCATTCCAACCGAGTACGAGCGCGTGCTGGCGATTGTCGCCGCCGCCGAGGCCGTCGGTAAGACGCATGCGCAGGCCGAGGAGCTGGCGTTTGACATTGTGACCGGTCGCGCCGACGTCGCCGATGTCGCTCGCTTTGATGTGGCGGGTGGTGTCGCTGGCGCTGCGCCCACCACCGCCAGCTCTGTTGCTTCGACCAAAAAGGAGGCGTAAGTGCCATGGGTAAGCCCGGTGCTTTTCTTGATATCGATCGCGTGACCCACGAGCTGCGCCCCGTGGAGGAGCGCAGCCGCGATTTCGATCCGCTGTACGTGGAGCTCGACGACGATGCGCGCCGTGCCCAGGCGAGCCGCTGCATGATGTGTGGTGTGGCGTTTTGCCAGATGGGCGCGAGCTTTGGCAAGGCGCGTCCGAGTGGCTGCCCGCTGCACAATCTGATTCCCGAGTGGAACGAGCTAGTGTATCGCGGCCGCTGGGACGAGGCTGCCGAGCGTCTGTCACTCACCTCGCCTATGCCCGAGTTCACGAGCCGCGTGTGCCCGGCGCTGTGCGAGGCCGCGTGTAACCTGGGCTCGGTCGACGGCCAGCCCACGACGATTCACGACAACGAGCGCGCGATCAGCGACCATGAGTGGGCAAATGGCGGTCCGCGCCGCTTTGAGCCGGCAGGGGAGGGCGCGCCCACGGTTGCCGTGGTGGGTTCCGGCCCGGCTGGCCTGGTGGCAGCATGGGAGCTTGCGCGTCGCGGTGCCCGCGTGACGGTGTTTGAGCGTGACGACCGCCCGGGCGGCCTGCTCATGTACGGCATTCCCAACATGAAGCTCGAGAAGTCCGTGGTCGAGCGTCGCGTGGCACTTATGCGCGAGCTGGGTATCGTCTTTGAGCTGGGCGCTGACGTTACGAACCCTGCGGTGGCGGCCAAGCTCGATGGCTTTGACGCCGTCGTGGTGGCTGCCGGCGCCCGCGCCCCGCGTGGGCTTTCTGCTGCGAACATCGATGCGCCCGGCGTGGTGTATGCCGTGGACTACCTGACGGCTTCGACCATCTCGGTGCTCGATGGCGGCGAGCCCGCGGTGAACGCGCGCGGCCTGGACGTTGTGGTCGTTGGCGGCGGCGATACCGGCAACGACTGCGTGGGTACCGCGGTGCGTCAGGGCGCGCGCAGCGTGCGCCAGTTTGAGTTCTTGCCGGCGGCGCCTGATGCGCGCGCGGCGAGCAACCCCTGGCCGCAGTGGCCAAACGTTAAGAAGACCGACTACGGCCAGCAGGAGGCCATCGCTGCCATGGGCGGCGAGATGCGCGCTTGGGGCGTGGATACGCTCGAGGTGCTGCTGGATAAGAAGGGCGCTGCCGCGGGCCTGCGCGTGGTCGATCTGGACTGGTCGGCGGGAAAGCCCGAGCGCATCGCGGGCTCCGAGCACGAGGTGCCGACGCAGCTGGTGCTCATCGCCTGCGGCTTTACGGGTCCGGAGCACGGTGTGTTCGACGCCGTTGGCGTGCCCGTTGCCACTGCTGGTCGTCCGCTGCCTGTGATGGCCGCCGAGGGCTCGCATCTTGCGGCGCGTGTCGACGGCGTCGCCGCGGATGCCGCGCCGGTGTATGTTGCCGGTGATGCGCGCAACGGCAGCTCGCTCGTGGTGAACGCTATGGCCGACGCCCTGGCCTGCGCTGCCGAAGTCGCCGACGCGCTGGAGCTGTAAGGTGGCTGTCCACAGCTGAATCGTCAAGGGCTGTCCCCAACGGCCGGCCCAAAAGTAACGTCCCCAAGTGCCGGCAGCTGGGGACACTCCTTGCGGGTTTGCGACCGATTTGTTCGTTTGTCGACGCGCGAGTGTCCATTCGGCGTCTTCTTGAGCTGTGGTGCTCTGCTGTTTCTGTGGTGGCCGGGGGCGCTTGGCTCAAAAGGGCGGGTTGGCCGTCTATGTTTACCTGCGGTTTTGTTGCGGTGCGCATTTTCGGTCAAGCATCCCGTCAAGTGTTTGGTCAGCAGTTGGTTTGCAGCCGGAGGCCTATTATGTCCGTGCTGACAGTGGCTGCCCATCCTCCTCGTAAGCTCAAATTGAGGTTCATCAGTTTGAGGAGGATGCCGTGACTGACCACGTTTTAGACCGAGCGCATCTGGCCGAAGCCGTCGGCAACGATATTGCCGACATGGCCCATTTTTGGATGCTGCGGAAGTTTCAGTTTTTGGAGCCGGCGCGCGAGCAGTTCGAGATCATTGTCGACCCGTGGCTCGGCTATTGCACCGAGCCTTCCCAAAACGAAACCATGGCCTACAACATGGCATTTACCGATTGGCTGCTCTTCGAGCGCCCCTATCGCCATGGCAAGACGCTGCTCGAGCTGTATGTTGATGAGCCGCCGGCATCGCTTTCGCCTGCCTCGCTCAAGCGGCTCGAGCAGGTGCGCGACACACAGTATTTCTCGCGCTTTGGCATTTTGGACAAGGATCCTGCGAACGGCATGGTTACGCTGAAGGATACGCGCACCGACCGTCGCTTTGATGTCTACGACCCGCATATCGTGCAAAAGGAGCATTGGAGCGACGGTGCGATTGCGGTGCGCCTCGCCTGCGTCGACGATATCTGGCTGACGGCGGGGCAGCTCTACCTTTACGACATAGCGCGCCTGAGCGATACGGCGATCGATGGGCCGGGCGCGGTGCATCCGGAGGACCTGCGGGACGGCTTTGATACCTCGTGCATCAGCTTCTTTTTGCGCCTGGTCCGCGACATCATGGGTGCCCAGGGGCGCTACGTAAAGTCCCTCAACATCTACGAACAAGAATGGGAGTAGGGGATGTGATTGGTGCCGCCCTACAGCCCTGACTTTGTCTCAATCTGTAACGTTTGGCGGCTGTTTGGGCCCGTAACTGTTACAGATTGAGACGGAAGGTTGGCGGCTGCCGAAAGATCTTGTTCTGTAACGGGAAAGGACCAAAAATCGTTCTACCTGTTACAGATCGAGACAAAGGCTGGACGCGGTGCCGAAAGATCTTGTTCTGTAACAACTAGAGGCTCAAAGACTGTCTTCCTGTTACAGATCAAGACATTTGTCAGCGGAGGCAACGGTGACGATGGTCCATTTGTCTGACGTGGTGGTGATGAAAGTGTCTAATACCGTTCTCAAACACAAGCATACGACTCGCAACACGCTGGCGCGGAACAGGATGCTCGCGCGTCTCACGGAGACGGCCAAGCAGGGTGCGCTGCTCGCAACGCATGACAATACCGAGCTCATGTGGCTGCGACGCCATGTTGGAACCGACGATATCGCGGAGCCCGAGCCGTACCTGTTCTGTTTTCAGCATGATTGGGATGCATTGACGCCGGCGGAGCGAGCGCTGAGGACTATCAAAGGGCTTGCGGAATTTCATCCCGATTGGGCGTTTTGGGGCTATGACGCGGCGCTTTTGTGGGGTTTGGAGGTGCCGAATGATCTGCTCGGGCCGCGTTTTCTTGTTAAGACGGGCTGTTCGATGACGTTGAACAGCGGGTGCAGGTTGTTGCGTCCGCAGATGGCGGGCGCGCTCGAGCGTGTTGATGGCGTGCAGGTGACGTCATTTTGGCGCACGGTGGAGGATTGCTTGCTTCGTGCGCCGTTCTCCTACGGGTTGGCGATTGCCGATTCTGCACTGCGGGCGAAAGGCGTTTCACGTGGGGATTTGTGCGAGCGCCTCCGCGCCGATTGCGAGGGCAGGCGAGGGTATCGCAGGGCACAGGTGATTGCGTCGTATGCGGACGGGATGTCCGAAAACGGTGGCGAGTCTCGGTTTCGAGCGTTCTTTATTGCATACGGCTTTCCGGTTCCGGAGTTGCAGGTGGAGTTTCGCGATCCGCTCGATTCGAGCCAGGTGTTTCGGATCGATTATTTTTGGCGGCTCGAGGACGGGACGTGTGTCATCGGCGAGCTCGATGGAAAGGTGAAGTACACCTTGCAGAACGGCGAGGGCCGGGAGTCGGTCGACCCATTCGTGGCAGAACGTCAACGGGAGTCTCATCTGACAATGCTCGGGCACAAGGTGCTTCGGTTTACGTTTGATGAGCTCAAGAATCCGGGGAAGCTGGTTGAGAAGATGAGGTTGGCGGGTATTCCGCGACGGCCCGATTTGGCTGAGGAGTGGAGACGTCAGTGGTATGGGCGCTGAGAGGTTTTGTCTCGATCTGTAACGTTTAGAAGTTGTTTGAGTTCGTAATTGTTACAGATCGAGACAAACCGGTGAAACGTCGACCGAATGTCTCGATCTGTAACATCAAGGGGCCCAATAACCCTGTATCTGTTACAGATCGAGACATTCCCCTGATGTTGCTGGGGTGGGACTGCAACGTATTCCGTCCCCCACATCCCCTCTTCCCTCCGTTAACCGATATGTCTGTGGCAATCGGGCTACACTGGATAATAATGGACAGATGTTCAAGTTTTCTGAGGGAGAGGAGCTCGATATGGCGTCTGCCGATCGTTCCACGTTGTTTATCAATGCGACCGTCCTGGATGGTTCGGAACATATGGAGCCGCAGCCCGACATGGCCGTGGCCGTTGAGCGCGGTGTCATCACGTGGATGGGGCCGAGTGCTGTGGCGCAGGCGCCTGCAGGTGCCGAAGTCATCGATCTGGCAGGGGCGTATCTCATGCCAGGCCTCATCAATATGCATGTGCATCTGTGCGGTTCGGGCAAGCCGGTTTCGGCGGGCGATGCGGGTGCGCTGATGAAAAAGCTCGATAATCCCGTGGGGCGCGCCATCGTGCGCCACATTCTTAAGGGCAGCGCCCAACAACAGCTGGCAAGTGGCGTGACCACGGTGCGCGGCGCGGGCGACCCGCTGTTTGCCGATCTTGCCGTGCGCGATGCTATCGATGCCGGCAAGTATCAAGGTCCTCGCCTGGTGGCGCCGGGAACGGGCGTCACGGTGCCGGGCGGCCATGGTGCAGGCTTGTTCGCCCAGGTGGCCAACAGTCCCGCCGAGGCAGCCGAACAGGTGCGTGACCTGTATGCGCGCGGTGCCGACGTCATTAAGCTGTTCGTAACGGGCGGTGTGTTCGACGCGACCGAGGTGGGCGAGCCGGGCGTGCTGCGTATGCCGGTGGAGGTTGCCGCGGCGGCGTGCAAGGCGGCGCACGAGGTTGGCCTTCCTGTCATGGCGCATGTCGAGAGCACCGAAGGTGTGAAGGCCGCGCTTCAGGCCGGAGTTGACACGATTGAGCACGGCGCTCCGTTGACGCCCGAGATCCTGGAACTGTACCGCGGCGCCGCGGGTACGCAGCTCGAGGGACGTGCGCCGAGTGTGACCTGCACTATCAGCCCGGCGCTGCCGTTTGTGTTGCTCGATCCGGAAAAGACCCATTCGACCGACACGCAAAAGAAGAACGGTGACATCGTGTGCTCGGGCATTATCGAGAGTGCTCGTGCCGCACTGGAAGCTGGCGTTAAGGTGGGCCTGGGCACGGACTCAAGCTGCCCGTTCGTGACGCAGTACGACATGTGGCGCGAGGTGGCCTATTTTGCCAAGTACGTCAAAGTGAGCAATGCCTTTGCGCTGCACACGGCCACACAGGTCAATGCCGAGCTGCTGGGGCTGGGTGACGAGACCGGTACGATCGAGTGCGGCAAGGCGGCCGACATTTTGGTGACGCGCGAGAGCCCTCTGGATGACCTGTGCGCTCTGCGTGAGCCGATACACGTGATGTGTCGTGGCGATCTGGTACGCAAACTCAAGGTGAAGCGTATTCCCGAGGTGGACGCCGAACTCGACACGATTATGGCAATGCCGGCCGAGGCACTGGCCGAGGAGCTCGCCCGCGACGGCGTGGCGTAGACGAGACAAAGGGACAGCTCCGTTGCCGCATACAAAAAGCCGAGGTCTCAACACGAGGCCTCGGCTTTTTTATCGAACAAATACTTAAGATTTGGGACAAACAAACCTGATTTATTTGTCCCGCGTGCGGGCGCTAGGAGCGGGTTTCCATCTTGGCGTGGCACTTGGGGCAGGTGACGCGGATCTTGCCCTTGCCCTTGGGGACGGAGAGCATCTGGCCGCAGTTGGGGCACTTGAGGTATGCCGTGGTCTTGCGACCCTTCCACATCTTCTTGGCCGTGCGCTTGGCACGCTCAAAGTCTTCCTTGCTGGTGCCGGCTGCGCGTGAGGTGCTGGCCGCTGCAGCGCCGCCGCCCAAGCTGGCGACGAACTTGCCCAAGCCGGGAACATTGGCGGTCGCGGCTACAAAGGCCTCGTTCTCCTTGCGACGTGCATCGATATTTTTGGACAGGCCGCGCAGCACGCCAATCACGATGACGGCGATGGCAATCCAGCTGAGCCACTGGATGCGGGCTATCGATCCGATCATCGCGATGACGATGCCGGCAAAACCCATCACGATGGTGAGTTCATCGGCGCCATTGCGGCCCTTCATAAAGTCATTCATGCAAATTGCCTTTCGTTCGATATGCTGCACGCCTTTATACCCGATTTAGAGCAAGGGGGACAGGTATGTTTGCACCAATGTGGTGCAAACATACCTGTCCTCGGAATACCAAGACGGTGCAAAGAAGTCTGTCCCCAATGCCCCAATTACTTGGAGAGCTTGTCGACGACGCGTTCGATCTCGGCGAGCTTGGCGGCTTTGAGGTCCTCGTCGCCCGATTCGATTGCCGAAGTCACGCAGCCCTCGATATGCGCCTTGAGCACGTCGGCGTTGATGCGCGCGAGGAGCGCCTGTGTTGCCATGAGCTGCGTGGAGATGTCGACGCAGTAACGGTCCTCCTCGACCATCCGTAGGATGCCGTCGATCTGGCCGCGTGCCGTCTTGAGCATGCGGGTCACCGATTTATGGTCTGCCATCATGGCGGGTCCTCGTTTCTGGTCGATCTTCCGGATGTCCCCGTCAGTTGCGGTGAAATACGGACCGTTTAAAGGCCTAGGGCGGCACAACAGTCCGTATTTCACCGCAACTTCTGAGGATGGAGTAGGTGGCGCCTGCTACGCGGCGGTTACGGACAGGGCATGGAATTTCTCGCCGGCGCCCTCGACGGCGGCGGCGAGCTGCTCGGCGGTCACGGTGTCGGCGCACTCCACCTGGACAGTCTGGGTCTCGTGATCGGCGTCGGCATCGGTTACGCCGGCAACGTTGAGCAGCGCCGTCTCGACGGTGGCGTCGCAGTGGCCGCACATAAGGCCGGAAGTCTTAATTGTGAAACGCATGGATATTCCTCTCTGTTGTGTCGGCTTTCCCAGGCACCCGACCTTGACCTTCAAGCCGTCGCTCGCGTATCAAAGTACGCGTCGCTCCTCTTTCAGGTCAATCTCGGGCATCTGGAAAACCCGTTCTAAATGGACTTAATGGTGAGCCTATTTTGCCACTTTCGGCTTAAAGGTTCGCAGGCGCAGCGCATTGGACACGACGCAGACACTCGACAGGCTCATGGCCGCGGCGCCGAACATCGGCGAGAGCTGCCAACTCGTGAGAGGGAAGAACACGCCCGCGGCAAGCGGAATGCCGATGCCGTTGTAGAACAGCGCCCAGAACAAGTCCTGCTTGATGTTGCGGATCGTGGCGCGCGACAGCTCGATGGCGCGGGCGACGTCCATGAGGTCGCTGCGCATGAGCACCACATCTGCCCCCTCCTTGGCGATGTCGGCGCCGGTGCCGATCGCAAGGCCCACGTCGGCGCGCGCCAGGGCGGGGGAGTCGTTGATGCCGTCGCCCACCATGGCGACCTTGCCGTCCGCGTCCTGCAGTTCGCGCACATGGCGTTCCTTGTCGGCGGGGAGGACGTCGGCGATGACTTGCTCGCTGCTCAGTCCCACGCGGCGGGCGATTGCTTCGGCAGTGACGCGGTTGTCGCCGGTGAGCATGCGCACGTCGACGCCAAGCGAGCGCAATGCGGCGATGGCCCCGGCGCTCGTCTCCTTGACCTCATCAGCCACGGCAATGGTGCCGGCAAGCTCGCCGTTCTTGGCAAAGAACAGCGGCGTCTTGCCCTCGGCGGCAAATTGCTCGGCAAGACCCGCGGACACGGTAACGCCCAGCTCGTCCATCAGGCGTACGTTGCCGGCTGCAATGGCGTTTTGCCCCTCGTGCGCCGTAACGCCACGACCGGGCACGGCAGTAAAGTCTTCGACCATGCGCGCGACGATCCCGCGTGTCTCGCACTCGGCCATAATCGCCTCGGCCAGCGGGTGCTCGCTCGAGCGCTCCAGCGCGGCGGCCAGCTTGAGCAGCGCTTTTTCGCTCATGGCGGGCGAGCCGTCGGCGCGCGTGGCTACTACGATATCGGTCACAGCAGGCTTGCCGCGGGTGACCGTGCCCGTCTTATCGAGCACCACGGTACCTACGCTGCGCAGGTTCTCCAGCGCCTCGGCGCTCTTAAAGAGAATGCCCATCTCGGCGCCCTTGCCGGTGCCGACCATAATGGCGACGGGCGTGGCCAGGCCCAGCGCGCACGGGCAGCTGATCACCAGCACGGCCACGGCGGAGGTGAGCGCCTCGTTTATGCTGCCGGTCAGCACCATCCACACCACAAAGGTCACGGCCGAGATTGCGAATACTACGGGCACGAACACACCGGCGACCTTGTCGGCCATGCGGGCGATGGGCGCCTTGGTGGCGTTGGCGTCCTCGACGAGCTGGATAATCTTGGCGAGCGACGTGTCGGCACCCACACGCGTGGCGCGGAAGGTAAACGAGCCCGTGCGGTTGACCGTGGCCGCATTGACAGTGTCGCCGGCGGTCTTCTCCACGGGGATGGACTCGCCGGTCAGCGCGCTCTCGTCCACGGCCGAGCTGCCCTCGAGCACCACGCCATCGACGGGGATGGACTCGCCGGGGCGCACGCGCAGGACCTGGCCGGGAAGGATACTGTCGACGTCGACGGTGGCCTCGCTGCCGTCCTCTGCCACGACGGTCGCGGTCTTGGGCGCCAGGTCGATCAGCGCCTCGATGGTGCCGCCGGTCTTGGACTTGCTGCGCGTCTCGAGGTATTTGCCCACGGTGACGAGCGACAGGATCGTGCCCGCACTCTCAAAATACAGATTGTCCATGCTCGTCATCATGGCCTCGTGGACCTGACCCGCGGCTAATTGGTCGGCCATGATGAACATGGCGTAGAGCGACCAGGCGATGGAGGCGGTGGCGCCCACGGCAATAAGGGCGTCCATAGTAGGCGCGCCGTGCGCGAGTGATTTAAACCCGTTGATAAAGTACGCGTCGTTGACGTAGACGATGGGAATGAGCAGGACGAGCTCGGTGAGCGCGAGCGTCATGCTGTGGGTGTGGTCGGTGAAGATGCCGGGCAGCGGCCAGCCGAGCATGTGCCCCATGCCTATGTAGAACAGCGGGATGAGGAAGATGATCGAGACGATGAGGCGGGTGCGCATGGCAGAGGCGGCGGCCTCCAGCTTTTTGGTCGGCGACTCCATATGGGCGGCGCCGGACCTGGCTTGCGCACTTCCGCTTTGGACAGCGTCGGTGCCCATGCTGATGGGCGAGGCCGAGTAGCCCGCGCGGTCGACAGCGGTGCAGATGTCGTCGGGGGAGACCTGCGCAGGGTCGTAGTCCACCAGCATAGAGCCGGCGAGCAGATTGACCGCGACGCTTTGGACGCCGTCGAGCTTGCTCACGGCACGGTCCACGTGCGCTTGGCACGCGGCGCACGTCATACCGCCCACGTCAAACTTATCCTGAGCCATGGCTTCTCCTTTCTGTAGTTCGGTGTTGGAATTGTTAACCCGCCGATACTATACACCCATACCCCCTGGGGGTGTCCAGTACAGAAAGAAATGTATGACATTTCGTTACAGATGAGGATAGTTGGTTGGCCGATGGACCGTCCCAACCAATCATCTCAATCTGTAACGTCTGGACCGGTTTTTGAACCATAGCTGTTACAGATTTAGACAAACATTTCAGCCGAAAACTAACGTCTCGATCTGTAACAACTAGACCCCGTTTTACCGAGTATTTGTTACAGATCAAGACAAACAGTTGGCAGGAAACTCAATGTCTCGTTCTGTAACATCTAGCAGCAAATATGACCTCTAACTGTTACAGATTGAGACAATTGCCGGGGAGGGGTCCCGTCACGGCAAGATGCCCGCTCCCTAGATACAGAATCCGGGGATCACACAGGTTCGTTTGTTTGGCTTGTCCGCAGGCGTTGCGTACGTAAAGACGTCGCCGTCGTGTCCAACGCGATTCAAATAGAGCGTGCCTTCGGTCTCCGATGAGTCGGGGCTCACCGTGCGCTCCCACCAGCAGGTGTCCTTGCCCTTCCACTGGCGGACCATCGTCTCGTTCGTGGAATACGGGCTCACCTTGAGCTCGCGGAACAGCTGGTACTCCTTGCCTTCGCCGTTGTAGATGTCTGCCAGGTACTGAAAGCCCTCGGCAAACGACTCGGGCGGCTGCACTCCGCACAGCTCGACCATGGCGGGCAGCCAAAGGGTCGCGGGCAGCTCGCTCAGACACGATGCGCTCCTGGCGGCGCCAACGTTATTCGAGATCTTTTTGACAGATTTGATGAGTGCGCGCAACTCGTTGGGCAGCAGCTTAAGGCCGTCGCCGTCGAGCCATTTCCGCAGCTCGCAATCTGCCCAGCCGGCGCTCGGCGGTTCAGCCGCAGCGTTGCGCTCGGCAATACCCGCGTCGAACATAAACGTCAGCCCGGCCTTGCCCGTACCGTCTAGAAGCTCGTCGTGGCGGATGCCCACGAGCTGCGCGCCGACGTGCAGCCCATTGGTGAGCTTCACGCGCTTAGTGCATGGATAGGGGATATGCCCGTTGTCATCGAGCAGATGATAGCGCTTGGCAATCTCGCGTGCCTCGCTACGGGTCTCGGCGGCCTTAATCTTGAGCGAAATCTCCTGCAGCTGATCCCAGGTGTAGTCGTCAAGTGAACCGTGGATGCCGTCCAGGTAGTCGGGGATGCCAAAGCCATGGGTTGCCGCCCCGATAACGCCAAGCCCCGCAACGGCTGCGACAACGCCACCGATAATAAAGCGGCGGCGGGTCATGGCATCGTGCCGGGCCTGCTCCAGGATCTCTCGCGCGCGCTCGCCGGCGACGTCGACCTTAAGGTGCGTGCCAGAATCGATATCAATCGCGGCCTCGTCTCCTGCGCCTTCGCGGCCCTCGGATTCGGCATCGGTGAGGTATGCCGAGAGCACCTCGAGCATCTGCTGCTCGGTGGGACGATCGCACTGCTCGACTGAGATGCCTTTCATGATGATCTGGACGAGCGCTTCATCGTCCTTGCAGCGCGGCTCGAGCGGCGCCGGCTTGGTCTTGGTCTTTACGAGATAGAACGAGCCGGTTGCAGCGGCGTCCGTCGACTCAAAGTCAAACGGTTTGCGACCGCTGTAGAGCTGGTACAGAATGCTCGAAAGCGCATAGACATCGATTGCCGGCGAACGGCGAAGGGCCGCGATGCCTTCGATATCCTGCGTGAGCATCTCGGGCGCGGCGTATGCGGGCGTGGCAAAGCGCCAGATGTCGGCGCGCCGGGTGATCGTGTCGTCGCCGAGAGCCATGGTCGCGGAGCCCATGTCGATGAGGCAGGGGTCAAAGGAACAATCAGCAATCTGCTGCTCGAGCGTTCGGCTAGTGGTGCGGAACATGATATTGGCAGGCGACAGGTCGCGATGGATGACCGGATTCACGAGGCCTTGGGTCATCAAGAGCGCACGAAGCACGGCGTTTCCGACGGCGGCGACCATCTGGGTGGTCAGCCCGCCCGAGGCGTCGTGCGGAAGCAGGGGCAGCGCCTGCTTGAGTGAGGTGCCCTCGACCCACTCCATGAGGATGAGCGGGTCGTCCTCGCATGAACCGTAGCCATAGACGCGCGGAAATCCGCGCAGGTGCGAGACGGTACACAGATGACGGTACTCCTCGAACAGCGCGGCGGTGTTGGCCAGGTGAGCGGCCGATTGCTCGGCGGAGCGGTCGGGGGCTTGGCCGGAAAGGACGGCGTTGTCCTTGAGTAGCTTGACGGCAAAGACCTCGCCGCTCGTGTTGGTCGCGCGCAGCACGTGCCCGATGTTGCCGTTGTTGCGGTGGGCCGTCTGGAGAATAAGCGTCATAAACCGACGCTTGACCTCGTCCTCGGCGCTGGGGTCGACCGCCACGGCGGTGTCGAACGTGTCAAGACGGATGAGTTTGTCGCCATAGGCGCTATCGGTAGTATCCATGGCGTTCCTTTGTCTGGCATGGGTTGCCGCACGTATACGTGAGCAGTGCGGTTATCGGTAAAGTACCATGATAGCCGCACTGCCCACGTATACCGCTGAGTATTGTCGTTTACGACGCAGAAGGTAGAAGACGAAAGACGGACGGCGACCGTCTTTTGATCGCCGTCCGCGCTAGTCCACAATGACAAGGAATGTCGTGTAGAGACCCAGATGGAGCCTGTCGCTGTTTTCGATTTCCACTGGGGGATAGACTTTGCCGGGCTCTCGTTGGTCGCGGGGCGGCTCGATTACGATATCGCCGTCGCCCGCGCCCGATTCGAGCACCGTGCCGTTGGTCGATCCAAGGCCCTGGGCGTACCAGTGCTCACCCTCAAGCCAAATGCGAAGATGTTCGCGCGATGCGTCGGCGCCCACATCGGTGATGCTGGGCGAGGTTTTGGGCAAGGATCCAATTACCGTGCCACGCGGATCGCGTGTGAGGGGATGGATTTGCATGTCGACGCAGTTGTCGGCATGTGTCCTGAGCAGACCGAGGTTGGGAGCGACGGCGTGCGGCTGATCCAGACTGCCCATAAAGCCACGTCCGACGGTAGTTTCGGTGGTGCCAAAGTGCCCACCCGTCTTGCTGTCGCAAAAGCGCTCGACGGTGGCCACGCCCTGAACGGGATCGGCGAGCGCCCCCGTTGCCACAAAGAGCATAAGGTAAAGCGTGCTTTTCTCACGCACGGCATTGCCGTCAAAGTTGTCGATGCGATTGAGGGCATTTGCATATAGGCGGCTGTCCAGCTTGTAGCTGGCGAGAGCCGACATCATTTCGTTGGCGGCCGGACCGCGATAGTGCTCGGCGATTGCCCGATAGGCGGACTCGCCGCCGCCGAGCTTGCTGCAGATTGCCGCGGAAAGGTTGAGCGTGGTGACGGTAAAGTCGCTGTAGATGGCGGGCGCGCACTGGTCAGGCTTGCGATGGACGATGTAACGGGTGAGATACGAGCGGTTGGAAGAGCATTTCTCGAGCAGGGTACTGCCGAGATAAGAGTTTCCATTGATGAGCATTCGGGCGATCTCGAGATGTTTAAGACCGCCGAACGAGCGAATATCGTTATAGAGGACCGAGCAAGGCGTCTCTGCTGCCACGGATACCTCCTTTGATTGCTTCCTAGCCAATATGGCGATAGGAATTAATGGCTCCCGGTGGGCGACGTATTAAATGGCTGCGCAATATACAGCGTAACCAAAGCAACATTATAGGCCACATGTTCGAAATTGCAGGAAGACTGAGAGATTTGGTTTGGACTGGACGGAAATCCCCCTCTGTCTTGTTCTGTAACATTTGGACCCGGTTTTGCCCTGCATCTGTTACAGATTGAGACAATCGGCCAGGCCCGCCCCGTCCGCCTCGTCATCTGTGGTTTACGTGGGGGCATACGGAGTGCGGGTATACTAACCGGCGGCGAATCTGCTCCATCGCTTAGAGCTGCTGCGTCTGGACGGCGCGTGATAGGGCTGCCAAAGCGATCGCCAGCGTGCTGAGCAACGTCCTCTCTGTGCGCACCTGTTTTTGTATGTATTAGCGCACTACCAAGCACGCCCGCGCGGCCGCATGCCGTGCCCATTGCGCGTGCAGATAAGGAACAACAACATATGCGTAATTCTGTATCCGACGTCACGGACGCCGAGATTCTGGACGAGGCCCGCGAGGCCATGACCCAGGCTGCCTTCGATGCCGCCGATGAGGCCAATGCTGCCCAGACCGTCGAGTCCGCTACCGAGAGCCTGCCCGCCTTTGACGAGCTGGGCCTTTCGGACGAGATGCTTCGTGCTATCGAGAACCTGGGCTACACGGCGCCCACGCCCGTGCAGGCCGGCTCGATCCCCGTGGTGCTCGAGGGCCGCGACCTGCTTGCCGCTGCTCAGACCGGCACCGGCAAGACGGCCGCCTTCTTGCTGCCGACCATGAACAACCTGGAGCACATCGCTCCGCCCAAGCCCGTGCGCGAGCGTGGCGGTCGCAACCGCCGTCGCGGCGCCAAGAAGCCCGAGGGCAACGGTCGCGGTCCCTTGATGCTCGTCATCACCCCCACGCGCGAGCTTGCCCAGCAGATCGACGAGGTCGCGAGCAAGATTGCCGACGTCACTGGCCATGTCGCCGTGACCGTCGTGGGCGGCGTGAGCTACAAGCCGCAGACCGCGGCGCTCAAGTACGGCTGTGACATCCTGGTCGCTACGCCGGGCCGTCTGGTTGACCTGATCGAGCAGGGCGCCTGCCACCTGGACGAGGTCAAGGTGCTGGTGCTGGACGAGGCCGACCGCATGCTCGACATGGGCTTTTTGCCCGCCGTCCGCCGCATTGTGCGCGAGACGCCGGCCGAGCGTCAGACGCTGCTGTTCTCGGCCACGCTCGACGAGGAGGCCGTGGGCGAGATCACCGACCTGGTGAGCGACCCGGCACGCGTGGAGATCGCGCCCGCCACGTCGACCGCCGACACCGTCGACCAGTTTGTATTCCCGGTGTCCATCGAGGCCAAGAACAACCTGTTGCCCGAGTTCCTCAAGAAGGAGGGCCCGGAGCGCACCATCGTCTTTATGCGCACCAAGCACCGCGCCGACAGCTGCTGCCGTCGTCTGGAGCGCAAGGGCATCAAGGCCGCCGCGATTCACGGCAACCGCAGCCAGGCTCAGCGCGAGCGTGCCCTTTCGGCCTTCCGCGACGGTACCGTCGACGTGTTGGTGGCAACCGACGTGCTCGCCCGCGGCATCGACATCAGCGACGTGCGCTACGTCGTGAACTTTGACGTGCCGGCCGAGCCGACCGACTACATCCACCGTATTGGCCGTACGGGCCGCGCCGGCGAGCTGGGCTGGGCCATCACGTTTGTGACCGAGCAGGATGTCGATGAGTTCTACGAGATCGAGAAGCTCATGGACAAGACCGCCGACATCTACGAGGCCGGCGACCTGCATGTGGGCCCCAATCCGCCCGCGGTTGACCCCGAGCGCGATCCTGCGGCCTTTAAGGTGAAGAAGAAGACCAAGCGCGGCAAGTCCAAGAGCAAGAAGAAGCTTGAGCAGGCGCGTCGCGACGGCAAACGCAACGGCGACGATTACGGTGATGTGGCCGGTCGTTCCAACCGCGGTCGAGACGAGCGTCGCGGCGACGGTGAGCGTCCGAGCCGTCCCAAGCGCGGCGGCAAGACCCGCGTGCGCGAGGGCGTTCAGGCTCGCGTGGACGAGGCTGTGGAGAGCGTGGCCCGCGAGGTGGCTGCCGAGGAGCGCGGCGGTGCTGGTGTCGTTGAGCAGGCCCCGCGCGGCAACCGTGCCGAGCGCCGTGCCAAGCAGTTCCAGGGCGAGGCGCATCGCCGTCGCCGCGAGGACGAGGACCGCGGCGGTCGTCGCCGTGTTGAGCGCGAGGACGAGGGCCGTGGCTCGCGTGGCGGCAAGCGTGGTTCGGGCGATCGTCGTCGTTCCGGTCGCGATGGCGAGCGCGGCGGCCGTGATGAGCGCCGTGGCGGCGAGGGCCGCGGTTCGCGTGGTGAGCGTGCTGCCCGTGGCGGTGAGTCCCGTGGCGGCAAGCGCTTTGAAGAGCGCGGTAGCCGCGGCGGCGAGCGTCGCGAGGGTGCTCGCGGCAATGGCGGCCGCGGCGGCGCTGGTCGTTCTAACGAGTTGCGCGACCGTCGTGACCCGCGTGCCAGCCGCGATCGTCGCGATGACTGGCGCAACTACGACGATACCCGCGAAGAGCGTCGCGGCGGCTACCGTGGTGGTCGCGGCGGCAACCAGGCCGGCTCCCGCGGCGGCCGTGCCGGCGGTCGCGATAATCGTGGCAGCTATGGCAATAGTCGTGGCGGCAAGCGTGGTAGCAGCTCCCGTCGTCCCGGTGACGGCGGCGGCAAGCGCAAATAACACACGCATCGCCCGCTAGAGCGAGGTGAACCAAGGGCCCCGAGCAACTACGCTCGGGGCCCTTTTTGTTTGCCGTATCCGATCGCTAGTTCAAATGTGATTTCCTCGGGAATGCATCTAGAGGATGCCGTGGGCCTGTTTCCTACCATGCGGCAATGGGTCCCATGGGGTGCGCCGTGCATTTTTTGGAGTATTCTGCAGTTCGAGTTGTCTGCATATGATTTGACGTCGCCAACGGTGGCTTTCGGATATCCCTAGCGAGCGTTCTGAGTCAGATTTCGTCGTTTTCCGGAGCAGGGGCGCGTCATTCTCGCCATGTCGGAACCCAAAATGACGCAGCGCCCTAAAGGTTTGCCCGCTCGGGGTATTGCTGGCGCGGTCACGTTGCAGAATACTCCGTTTTTTGCACGGGCCAGGATGGGGTACCTTAGGAGAACACGGCGGTATCCCGTAAATATATACAATCTGTACCGTAATTTATACAAAACGAAGAGGCAGACAGCGTAGGGTGGGTGCATTGGGGTGCTTGGTGCATCAAAACGGGGACCCCACGTGCCGTATACTCTGGCTGGATGTGAAAGCGGCTTGACGCGTTGCCAGGCGTAGGGGAGGGTGCCTCGATGAGCGTATTCGAAATTGTGTTTAGTCCGACGGGTGGAACGCAGAAGGTGTCTGGCCTTGTGGCCGGGGCACTGGACAAGAATACCGTTACCGTCGATCTGACCGATAGCGGGCTAGATTTCAGCGCTGTCTCGATGACTGAGGACGACGTGGCCGTAATCTCTGTGCCGGCGTATGCCGGTAGAATCCCGGCTGTGGTGGCTGACCGGTTGGGCATGGTGCGAGGCAACGGGGCTCGGGCAGTTTTGGTTTGTGTATACGGAAACCGCGCGTTTGAGGACACGCTCGTAGAGCTGGAGGACGTTGCGAAGCGCGCCGGATTTAGGGTGGTTGCAGCGGTTTCTGCTATTGCTGAGCATTCCGTTGCTCGTCAGTTTGCTGCTGGGCGACCGGATGCGCAGGATGCGGCGCAGCTCGCAGAGTTTGCGCAGCAAATTCAGCAAAAGCTGTTGGCTGAGGATGCGTCCGAGCCCTCTATCCCCGGCAATCGTCCTTATAAACAAGCTGGAGGTCACCGCATGGCACCCGAGGCAACAGAGGATTGCGTCTCCTGCGGTGCATGCGCCGCGGCGTGCCCCGTTTGTGCTATCGACAAGGGTGACCCCAAACGAGCAGCTGGCGAGGCGTGCATCTCCTGCATGCGCTGCATTGCCGTATGTCCGCGAGGCGCTCGCAAGCTTGATCCCAACAAGCTATCCGCTGTTTCCCAGATGCTGAGCAAGGTTTGCGTCGTGCGGAAGGAATGCGAGCTCTTTATCTAGCGCATACGAAATTGGTGCAATGGGGCCAGGTTAATCTGCACCAACCTGGTGCAAACAAACCTGTCCCCAATGCACCAGAGTGAGGAGTGTCCCCGAGTGCCGGCAGAAAAGGAACGTCCCTAAGTGCCGCCTAAATACCGTTTATCGATGAAAAAATACCGTTCACCGGTCATAATGATTGTTCCGGCTTTGGGCTTGTCTACAATACCTCCCGTAAAAAGAAATGCGGAAGGTTACCGAGTCCCTCGGACGTGGGCCTAACCAAAGTCTTTGAACGGGTGTGTCTCAATGGGCGCATTCGATTGATTTTGGTTGGTCTTTATTTATGAAGGGACATGTTGCCATGGGTTTCTTTTCTCGCCTTATGGGTGGCTCGGACAAGCAGGCGACTGCGACTTCCGAGTTCGAAATCCTCGCCCCTGTTTCCGGCGAGCTTGTTAATCTAGAAAATACCAATGACCCCGCTTTTAGCAGCCGTGCAGTGGGTGATGGCGTTGCCGTGGTTCCCCAAGAGGGAACGGTATGCGCTCCTGTTTCCGGCACCGTCGCCGCACTGTTTCCGACTGAGCACGCGCTGGGCATCATGTCCGATGACAGCTCTGCTCAGGTGATGCTGCATATCGGAATCGACACTGTTAAACTTGAGGGCAAGGGCTTCCATGCGCTTGTTGCCCAGGGTGACCATGTCGACGCGGGCCAGCCCCTCGTCGAGGTCGATTTCGACGTGGTTCGCGCTGCCGGCTTTGATCCCACGGTCTTCGTTATCGTGTGCGAGCGTTCGGAGAACTCGACTCTTCGTGAACATGCTTCCGGCCCTGTTGCTGTTAAAGAGCCTGTCGTCTGGCTTTCCGAGTAAATTCTTGTGGTGGGTACCGTGGTTATCAAGCGAGTTTTTAACAACAACGTCGCAATGGTCACTTCGGACGATGGCTCCGAGCTCATCGTCATCGGTCGAGGCCTCTGCTTTGGCCGTCATGCCGGCGATACCATCGATGAGACGTCGGTCGAAAAGACCTACGCGTTGCAGGAGGGAACTTCTCAGGATTCGCGTACGATTGACCGCTTGGCTCATCTTTTGGAGTCCATCCCCACCGTCAACCTCGTAATTTCCGAGGACATTGTTCAGATGCTTCGTCGAGAGCTCAATGTTGACATCAACGATAAGATTCTCATTGCTCTCGCAGACCATATCAGCCTTGCTTTGGAGCGCGAGCGCAAGGGCGTCCCCTGTGAGAATCCGTTGCTGCTCGAGATCCAGCAGTTCTATCGCAAGGAGTATGCGCTTGCGGGCCGTGCGCTGCAGATTATCAAGGAGTATATGGGCATCCAGATGAGCGAAGAAGAGCAGGGTTTCATTACCTTGCATATCGTCAACGCCACCATGCCGCAGCGCTCTGACCGTCTGATTGTTTCGGTCCAGCTTGTTCGCGACGTGCTCGCGATTGTTTCCGAGCGCTATGCCACGACCCTCGATGACACCTCGCTGCCTTACGAACGTTTCGTTCGTCACCTACAGTTTTTCGCACAGCGAGCGCTCGATCCTACGGCCGGGCAAATCAACGGAGACGCGCTGTTCCGAATCGATGAAACGGCGTATCCGTGCGCATTCTCGTGCGCGGACGCCATAGCCGCCCACTTGTCGTCTACCTATAACGTTGCCGTTACCGATGCCGAGAAGAGTTATCTCGCATATCACATTGTTAGCCTGCTTGGAGAACCTGGTCTCTAGGCATAACGTGCCCACACATCGATTGATATAAGGCAGGACTTACGGTCTTGTCCAGGGCACATCTGTCTCAATTTGCGGAAAAGGAAGGGGAGTACCGCTATGACCGCAAAAAAGAAGTTCAATTTCAAAGCGCCGTTGGAGGTGTTCGCGAAGTCGATCGTTCAGCCGATGATGTATCTCTCGGTTGCCGGCATCCTGCTCATCGTGGGCATCATTCTGACCAACAAGACCATCTGCGCTTTGGTCCCCGTACTGGGCTCCGGTCCGTTCCAGCTTGTGGGCGCCGTTGTCTATCAGTCGCTGATGTTTATCATCAATAACCTCTCGATTCTGTTCTGCGTTGGCATCGCCGGCGCCATGGCAAAGAAGAACAAGGGCCATGCTTCGCTGATCGCCCTGATGTCGTTCTTCCTGTTCCTGCAGGCTAACAACATCGTGCTCAACGCCACCGGCTCTCTTGCCGATGCGAGCGGCATGCTCGGCCTTACCGGAACCGGTCAGGCCACCGTTATGGGCATCCAGGTGCTCGATACCGGCGTGTTTGGCGGCATCATCCTGGGCTGCATCACCGGTGCCGTGTTCAACAAGTACTCGAACAAGCAGTTCCCCATTGCCCTTTCGATGTTCTCGGGCGTTCGCTTCCCGTTCCTGATCATGATCATCATTTCCTGGATCATGGGCGCTGGCTTCTGCATCATTTGGCCTCCGGTTCAGGGTGCCATCTCCTCCGTTGCCGGCATCATTAAGGAGTCGGGCAACATCGGCCTGTTTATCTACGGCATGCTCAACAAGCTGCTCGTTCCCACCGGTCTGCACCACCTCATCTACACCCCGTTCCAGTTCTCCGATGTGGGCGGCACCCTGACGCTGGGTGATCAGGTTATCGCCGGCGCCTATCCCATCCGTGTCGCCGAGATGGCAATGACGGGTCAGCCCTTCTCCGATAGCACCTACTTCAACAGCTATACCTTCAACAACCTGTGGCCCTACATCGGTATCGGTCTCGCCTTTATCGTCACCGCTTACAAGGGGAACAAGGATAAGACCAAGGCCGTTATTATCCCGCTGATCATCACCGCCGTGCTCTCCTGCGTGACCGAGCCCATGGACTTCCTCTTTGTCTTTGCCGCTCCCGTGCTCTTTGTCGTTCACTCGGTTCTTTCCGGCATCTTCCTGGTCCTGCTCAAGGTCCTCTCCGTGCCCGCTTCGACTGCAGGCGGCATCATCAACATCGTGGTTTCCAACCTGGTCCTCGGTGTCGATAAGACCAACTGGCCGGTTATGCTGGTGCTTGGAGTCGTCAACGCCGCTCTGTACTTCTTCCTCTTCACCTCCCTCATCAAGAAGCTCAACCTCCACACGCCTGGTCGCGAGGAGGAGTCCGAGCTCGCCGAGTCCGTTGCCGAGGGCGAGGCCGCCGCGTCTGTCGCGGTGAAGCAGGGCGCTGTTGCCGCGGCTCCCGCAGAGGGCGTCGATGCAGGTATTGCCGACCTGGTCGCAGGTCTTGGCGGCAAGGACAACATCGAGGAGCTCGAGAACTGCTTTACGCGTCTCCGCGTGAACGTTAAGAACCCGGACCTCATCAATGAGGACCTCATCAACCACGTGCCCAACAGCGGCATCAACCGCAACGGCAACAATATCCAGATCATCTTTGGCATGAAGGTCGCCGAGATGCGCGACAAGGTCGAAAACGCAATTGAGAAGGAGCAGTAAACAATGATCATTACTCTGTGTGGTGGCGGATCCACCTTTACCCCCGGCATCGTCAAGTCCATCGCCCTGCGCAAGGACGAGCTCGACGTTGACGAGATTCGTCTGTACGACATCAACGAGGAGCGCCAGCGCAAGATCGGCGTGCTCGTGGACTGGATTCTGCACGAGGACCTTGGCCTGGACATCAAGCTCACGGTGACCACCGACAAAAAGACGGCTTTTACCGACGCGAGCTTCGTGTTTGCCCAGATGCGCGTGGGCGGCTACGCCATGCGCGAGCAGGACGAGAAGATTCCGCTGCGTCACGGCTGCGTGGGTCAGGAGACTTGCGGTTGCGGCGGCCTTGCCTACGGCATGCGCACCATCTTCCCCATGGTCGAGCTGATCGATGACGTTGAGAAGTACGCCAAGAAGGACTACTGGATTCTCAACTACTCCAACCCTGCCGCCATCGTCTCCGAGGGCTGCCGTGTGCTGCGTCCCAACGCTCGCATCATCAACATCTGCGACATGCCGATCGCGATCATCGACGTGGTTTGCGCCGCGCTCGATATCGACAAGAAGGATGTTGAGTACGATTACTTTGGCCTCAACCACTTTGGTTGGTTCACCTCGATCCGCCACAAGGGCGAGGAGGTGCTCCCGCAGCTGCGCGAGTATATCAAGGAGCATGAGATTCTGCTGCCCGATTCTTACCTCAAGGGCATGGGCTCGCTCATGGCAAAGAAGCCCGAGGAGGCCACCGACGAGCACCCCGAGCAGAACCGCCACACTAAGGGCAGCTGGTACTACGTCTGGAAGGGCGAGTACGAGATCATGGAGTGCTTCCCGGAGTATCTGCCCAACACGTATCTGAACTACTATCTGCAGCAGAAGGAGTTCGTCGAGCATTCCAACCCCGAGCGCACCCGTGCTAACGAGGTTGAGGAGACGCGCGAGAAGAACCTCTTCGACGGCATCGACCACTACGAGAAGACGGGCGAGATCGACGAGAGCACGTTCTATGCGGGCAGCCACGGCGACTGGATTGCCGACCTGGCTATCGCTCTGAAGAACGATACCAAGCAGCGCTTCCTGGTCATTTGCGAGAACAAGGGCGCTATCCCCAACATGCCCTATGACGCTATGGTCGAGCTGCCTGCCTACATTGGCAAGAACGGCCCCGAGGTCATCAGCCGTGACAACATTCCTCTGTTCCAGCAGGGCCTCATGATGCAGCAGCTGAACTCCGAGAAGCTCGTGGTCGAGGCTACGATCGAGGGTTCGTACGAGAAGGCGCTCAAGGCCTTTACGCTCAACAAGACCGTGCCTTCGATGAAGGTCGCCAAGGAGGTTCTCGACGACATGATCGAGGCCAACAAGGGTTACTGGCCCGAGCTTAAGTAAAAGCAACAGGGTCGCTGGCCGCATACCATGAGCAATGCCCCGTCCACGTGATTGCGTGGGCGGGGCATTGTCATTTGGTAACGCGTTTTATCAAATATGGCATTTATCTGCGGTAATGTTCTATTTCACCGCCGAGGGTGACATTTCATACCGCCTGCCGAACTGCGTGGAGGCCTAACAACTTTATAGGTCAGTGTTGTGCGTGTAGCAATTTCGCCCGGCCTCGCCTCCGGGCTGCCGCATGAGAGGGGATCTTATGGCACGACTGCACGTAATGGAACGCAGCCACGCTCAGGCCGTCATGGACGACCTACATGATGCGCTTGGGCGCCGTCTGGCGGTGAGTTCGCTCGCCCCGTGCCCCGTTGAGTTTACGGCGGCGCTCGTCAACCTGTGCTCCACCCAGAGCTGCGGCAAGTGCACGCCCTGCCGTGTGGGCCTGAGCGCGCTGAGCGATCTGCTCGCCGATGTGCTCGAGGGCCGCGCCGACGAGTCCACGCTCAACTTGATTGAGCGCACCGCCCGCACCATCTATCTTTCGAGCGACTGCGCCATCGGTTACGAGGCCGGCGCCATGGCACTCACCGCCATCCGCGGTTTCCGCGATGATTTTGAGCACCATATCCGCGAGCACTCCTGTGGCTTTGACCGCGAGGCCCGCGTCCCGTGTGTCTCGGGCTGCCCGGCGCACGTCGACATTCCCGGTTACATTTCGCTGGTCGAGGCCGGCCGCTATGCCGATGCCGTCAAGGTCATCCGCAAGAACAACCCGTTGCCGCTCGTCTGCGGTTTGGTGTGCGAGCATCCCTGCGAGATGCACTGTCGCCGTGGCATGGTCGACGACCCCATGAACATTCTCGCCCTCAAGCGTTTTGCCGTTGAGCACAGTGACCTCAACGACCACACGCCGCATGTAGTGGACAACACCGGTAAGCGCGTCGCCGTGATCGGCGGCGGCCCGGCCGGTCTTTCCTGTGCTTACTACCTGGCCGTGATGGGCCACAAAGTGACCATCTTTGAGCAGCGCCACCACCTAGGCGGCATGCTGCGCTATGGCATTCCCAGCTACCGCCTGCCGCGCGAGCGCCTGCAGGCCGAGATCGACTGGATCTTGAGCGCCGGCATCGACGTGGAACTCGACCACTCCGTCAACGGCGAGGAGCTTGCCTGCCTCCGCGACGAGTTTGATGCCGTCTACCTGGCCATCGGTGCCCACAGCGATAAGAAGCTCGGTCTTCCGGGCGAACAGGCTCCCGGCGTGGAGTCGGCCGTCAAGATGCTGCGTGCCATCGGCGACGACGAGCTGCCCGACCTGAGCGGCCAGCGCGTGTGCGTCATCGGCGGCGGCAACGTGGCCATGGACGTGGCTCGCTCTGCTGTGCGCTGCGGTGCCGAAAAGGTGAGCATCGTCTACCGCCGCCGCATCTGCGACATGACGGCCCAGGATGCCGAGATTGCCGGCGCCCAGGCCGAGGGCTGCGAGGTCCTGGAGCTCACCGCACCGCTCGCTATCGAGACGGGCGAGGAAGGTCACGTGAGTGGCCTGCGCGTGCAGCCACAGATTATCGGCGAGCCTCGCCGTGGGCGTCCGGCCCCGCGTGCCGCAGCCACGCCCGAGCGCGTCATTCCCTGCGAGCGCGTGTTTGTGGCCATTGGCCAGGACATCGATTCCAAGCCGTTTGAGGACATGGGCATCGCCTGTAAGTGGGGTCGCGTCGTTACCGATTCGGACGGCGCCGTGCCCAACTTCGATGGCCTCTTTAGCGGCGGCGACTGCCAGACCGGTCCCGCCACCGTCATCCGTGCCATCAACGCCGGCCGCGTGGCTTCGGCAAACATCGACCGCTATCTGGGCTTCGACCACAAGATCAAGCTCGACGTGGAGCTGCCGACCGTCCAGTTTAAGGGCAAGCACGAGTGCGGCCGTTGCGAGCTGGGCGAGCGCGAGGCCGGCGAGCGCATCCACGATTGGAATCTGGTCGAGCAGGGCCTTACCGAGGAGGAGGCACGCCAGGAGGCAAGCCGCTGCCTGCGTTGCGACCACTTTGGCTTTGGCGCGTTCCGCGGAGGGAGGAACCTGGAATGGTAGAGCCCAACAACCCCACTGTCAGCGACAACACCGAAAGCGGAGCACTCAACATGGTCAAGCTCACTATCGATAATTGCGAGGTCGTGGTGCCCGAGCACACCACGATCCTGGACGCGGCCAAGTCCGTCGGTATCCAGATTCCCACCCTGTGCTACCTGCGCGATCTAAACGAGATCGGCGGCTGCCGCGTGTGCGTGGTCGAGGTTGAGGGCTGCGACCAGCTGGTTGCCGCCTGCAACAACTACGTGCTCGACGGCATGGTGGTCCACACCAACAGCCCCAAGGCCCGCGAGGCGCGTCGCACCAACGTGCAGCTGCTACTGTCCCAACACGACTCGCGCTGTACGAGCTGCGTGCGCAGTGGTAACTGCAACCTGCAGACCATCGCCAACGACCTGGGCATCTTCTATCTGCCGTACGAGCAGCATCTGGCGCGCGAGGGCTGGGACTTCGATTTCCCCATCATCCGCGATAACGACAAGTGCATTAAATGCATGCGCTGCATCAAGGTGTGCGAGAGCGTGCAGGGCCTAGGGATTTGGGACCTGACCAACCGCGCCACGCATACCGCCGTGGGTACCCGCGGGCGCGCGCCGATTGGCAAGACCGATTGCGTCGCGTGTGGTCAGTGCATCACGCATTGTCCGACGGGCGCCCTGCGCGAGCGTGACGATACCGAGACCGTGTTCGACGCCATCGCCGATCCCGACAAGATCGTGCTGGTGCAGATTGCGCCGGCCGTGCGTAGCGCCTGGGGCGAGGAGCTCAGTATTCCGCGCGATGAGGCCACCGTCGAGCGCCTGGCCTGTGCGCTGCGCCGCGTGGGCTTTGAGTACGTGTTCGATACCGATTTCTCGGCCGATCTTACCATTATGGAGGAGGGCTCCGAGCTGCTCGAGCGCCTGGGTAAGGCCGCCAAGGGCGAGGGCGACAGCCGCAGCTGGCCCATGTTCACGAGCTGCTGCCCGGGCTGGGTACGCTTTGTGAAGGCGCGTTACCCCGAGTTTGTCGACAGCCTGTCCACGTCCAAGTCGCCGCAGCAGATGTTCGGCGCCATCGCCAAGACCTACTACGCCAAGGTGCTGGGCGTGGAGCCCGGGCGCCTGTTTGTGGTGTCCGTGATGCCGTGCACGGCCAAGAAGGCCGAGTGCGCGCTGCCGAGCATGGTGGGCGAGGGCGGCACGCCCGATGTGGACGTTGCGCTGACGGTGCGCGAGATGGTGCGCATGGTCCGCGCGAGCCACGTGAGCGTGGATACGCTAGTTGAGGAGCCGCTCGATACGCCGCTGGGCTTTGGCACGGGTGCGGGTGTGATCTTTGGCGCCACGGGCGGCGTGATGGAGGCCGCCGTGCGCTCGGCCTATTACCTGGTGACGGGCAAGAACCCCGACGCCGACTTCTTTACCGATGTGCGCGGCCTGGACGGCTGGAAGGAGGCCGTGGCCGATATCGATGGCACCAAGGTGCGCGTCGCCGTGGCACACGGGCTGGGCAACGCTGCCCGTCTGCTCGACGCGATTCGCGACGGCCGCGTGAGCTATGACTTCGTTGAGGTTATGGCGTGCCCGGGCGGCTGCGTCGGTGGCGGCGGTCAGCCCATCCACGACGGCTGCGAGCTGGCAGCCGAGCGTGGCCAGGTGCTCTGGGGCCTGGATGCCGCTGCGGACATTCGTTTCTCGCACGAGAATCCCGATGTCCAGGCGTGCTACCGCGAGTTCTTGGGCGAGCCGCTCTCGTCGCTGGCTGAGGATCTGCTGCATACCGACCATCACGCATGGACGATGCCTAACGAGGGGACGTGCTAGCGATGCGCGCGTTTGATTTTGAGCTGTCGCGCCGGGGGTTTGCCTCGGCGCTTGCCGCGGGTGCGCTGTCGCTCGCACTCGCGGGCTGTGGCGGCGGGGCTGCCGGTGCCGGGTCCGCCGCGGGCTCGGCTGCCACGGACGGCGCCGGTGCTGCTGCAGAGCCGGTCGAGGTGCGCGTCGCCTCGCTCAAGGGGCCGACCTCGATTGGTCTGGTGCAGTTTATGGACCGGGCAGCCGATGGCGAGACGGACAATGAGTTCGACTTTGCGATCAATACTGCCGCCGATGAGATTGTGCCCAAGGTCATTCAGGACGATATCGATATCGCCCTGGTGCCCGCCAACGTGGCGAGCGTACTCTACAACAAGACTGAGGGTGCGGTGCAGGTCATCGACATCAACACGCTGGGCGTGCTGAACGTGGTGACGGGTAACGCGGACGTTACTTCGTTTGGCGATCTGGCGGGCCATACTGTCTATATGACGGGCAAGGGCACCACGCCGGAGTACGTCATGAACTACCTGTTGGAGCGCGCGGGCCTGACCGGCCAGGTGGCGCTTGAGTTTAAGAGCGAGCCCACCGAGGTGCTCTCGGTGCTGCTTGCCGATCCGTCTGCCGTGGGCGTGCTGCCCGAGCCGTTCAAGACCGCTGCCATCGCAAAGAGCGAAGGCAAGCTGTCGGCGCCGGTGAGTCTGACCGATGTGTGGGATGAGCTGGCGGGCGACACGGGCTCCCGTTTGCTGACGGGCGTGACCGTGGTGCGTCGGGCCTTTGCCGAGGAGCATCCCGAGGCCGTGGCGGAATTCCTGAGCTGCCATGCTGCGAGCGTTGAGGACGTGAACGCGGCGCCGGCGGACTGGGCTCAGGCCGTGGTCGATGCGGGTATCGTGGATAACGCCGCGATTGCCGAAAAAGCGATTCCCGGGTGCATGCTCGTGTGCCAGACGGGGAAGGATATGAAGGCGGCGCTCGACGGGTATCTGCAGGTGCTGGCTGATGCGGACGCGAGCGCCGTGGGCGGCAAGCTCCCGGCCGATGATTTCTACTACATGGAGTAGCCCGTGCGTGTGTTTGCTCGACAAATGACAGTGCGTGTGAAGGCGGTGGCGGCAGCAGGTGCCGTTGCCGCCTTTTGGCTTGCCGTGTGGGTGCTGGTGGCGGGTCTCGTGGCGCAGCCGTTGATTTTGCCGGGGCCGGGCGCTGTTGTGGTGGCGTTGCTGCGGCTGGTGTGCGATGGCGGTACCTGGGCGATTTTGGCGGGCTCGGGCGCGCGGATACTGGGCGGGCTGGCTCTTGCTGCGGTGTGTGGTGGCGTGCTTGCCGGGATTTCGTCACGTTCGCGGGCGTTTGCCCGCCTGGTGGCACCGGCGCTTTCGTTTGTAAAGGCGACGCCGGTTGCCTGCGTGGTGGTCCTGCTGCTCATTTGGCTGGGGTCGGCGCGCGTGAGCATCGCCGCGGTCTTTTTGATGGCGCTGCCGGGTGTGTTTTTCTCGCTGGTCGAGGGTTTGACGCAGGTTGATCAGCCGCTGGAGCAGATGTTTCGTCTGCATGGCGTGCGGGGCTGGCGACTGTTTTACGCCCACACCTGGCGCGAAGTCCTGCCGTTTGTGCTTTCGTGCGCCCGCGCCGTGATCGGCATGAGCTGGAAGGCCGGCGTGGCGGCGGAGTTGATCGGCATGGCGGCGGGCACCGTGGGCGAACGCATCTATCAGGCGAAGCTGCTCATCGAGACGGCTGACCTGCTGGCGTGGACCGTGTTGGTCGTGGCGGCATCGTGGGCATGCGAGCGCGTGCTGGTGTGGTTGCTGCGGGCTTCGGGGCCCGCGGCGTGGCGTGCTGCCGTGTGGGCACATGGGCGTGGACTGCGCGGGCGTACAGGGGCTGCGAGCGGTGGTGCTGCAGCGGAGCTTGCGCTTGCCGTGGGCGATCGCGCGCCTTGGGCGCCGGCGCTCGACGGACTGGTGCTTCATGTGCCCGCCGGTGGACGCACCTGTGTGATGGGCGCTTCGGGCGTGGGCAAGTCGACGTTGCTTGCGCTGGCGGCGGGGGAGTGCGCACCGTGCTCCATGGTGTTTCAGGATGTGCGCCTGGTCGAGGGCGCTTCTGCCTTGGATAATGTGCTGGTGTGCGCCGACGCGCGCGTGGATGCCTCGAGTGCCGCAGCCCTGTTGCGCCTGCTGGTACCGGGGATCGATGTGCATGCCCGCGTGGCCGAGCTCTCGGGTGGGCAGCGTCGTCGCGTCGAGATTGCCCGAGCCCTGCTGTGCCCTGGCGGCGCAGTGATTCTGGACGAGCCCTTTACCGGTCTAGACATCGCTGCGCGCGACGCATGCACCGAGGTCGTGCTCGACTTGCTCGACGGCCGCATGCTGTTGCTTGCCACGCACGATGCCGTCGACGCTCAGGCCCTCAATATCTCGGACATCATCACGCTCTAAATACTTACTCAGTCAGCAACAAAATGATCCGTTTTTTCTCCGTCCCCATGGGGTCGGGTATGGTATTCTATCTGCGGGGTAATACTTAGGAATACCAAGTAATACCAACGCCGTAGAACAAACTCCAGATGCGGGCCAATCGGGTTGCCTTCACAGCCCGTCGCCCAGCCGCGTGGCCCGCATCCATCCGCACCACCGTCGTTTCAAAAAGGAAGCGCCATGGCAGAACACATGACCCCGGTTGTCGCGAAGGTCTTGCCCGAGGAAAAGGCGGCCTTCGCGGCGGCAACCCAGCTCGTGGGCACCACGCCGTCCAACGCCATCCGCATGTTTATCGCCGCGTTCAATCGCTGCGGCACCTTCCCGTTCGACATCTCGCCCAACGGGGCTTTTGGCATTGCGCCCGATTCTCATCAACAATGACTGTCCCAAACTGCCGGCACTTGGGGACGTTCCTTTTCAGCCGGCAGTTAAGGAACGTCCCCAAGTGCCGGGTTTTGAGGAGGTTGGCATGCTCAATGCGATGATTTGGGCGCTTGCCTGTTTTGGTGTTGTTGCTGCCGATATTGCCCTGAGCATGGTTCTGTTTTCAGTTCTCGATGCCGTGTCGGTGCTGACGGGCTATCCGATCGACAATCTCGATATCCAATGGTTCCAGGCTGCCGCTCAGACGGCGTCATTTTTGATGGCGCTGCTGTGGTGGCGTTATCTGTGGCCCCGCTCCTTCATGGCGCGCCGGCAAGGCGTGCGCCCGCTCGGTGGGGGAGCAAGCGCGGCATGGAAGCGCATTGCCTGCGTTGTTGTGATCGGCCTATCCATGCAGGTGGTCATTAGCTACCTATGCGACGGCGCGCTGTCGCTGCTGCCCGAGGTCGCGGCAGACTATAGCGAGCTCGTCGAGGAAACGGGCATGGGCGATACCAGCCTTCTTGCCGTCCTGACTACGGTGCTTGGCGCGCCGTTTTGCGAGGAACTGCTGGTGCGCGGCATCATCTTTGAGTTTTCGCTGCGTGCGTTTAATCCACAGTGCCGTTCGCTCTGGAAGCGCCGGCGCCGCGCGAACGCGCAAGACGGCGCCATGGTGCCCTGGGCGGCCCCAAGCACGTGGGGAATCGCCGCGGCAATCGTGCTGCAGGCGGCCATCTTTGGCTTTATGCATATGAACTGGGTGCAGGGCTGCTATGCGGGCGCTGCCGGCCTCATTTTTGGTTGGGTGTTCGTGACCACTGGAAAGCTCCGCTACACGATCCTGCTGCACTTTGCCTTTAATGCCGGGTCGTATCTCATGACGTTGCTCTGGTTTGTGAACACGCCGTTCGACGTGGTAATTACGGTCGCTATCGCCGGCGTCATCCTCGTTGAGTCAATGCGCTCGCTGCGCCACGCGTGTGGGGTGGACGCAGCGAGCGCACCGCTGCCCTAGTTGCGGCGTCCGCCTCCGTTGGCGCCTTGACGTCCCTGGGCCGCGCGGTTGCGGCCTGCGGTGTTCTGCGCACGCGACATGCCGCCGTGGCCCTTGCTGCCCTTGGGCCCCTTGCCGGCGGCGCCACCGTGGGCCTTGCTGCCCTTCTTGCCGGTGCCGTGTCCGCCGCCGGCCGATGTCTCGCCTGGGCGTGGCGGTACGGGACGGATCAGGCAATGCTTGGTGTAGCCGATCAAGTCGCGACGGCCGGCCTTTTCCAGCGCCTCGCGCACGAGCTTGTAGTTCTCGGGCTTGCGATACTGGATGAGCGCACGCTGCATGGCCTTCTCGTGCGGGTCGCGCGCCACGTAGATCGGCTGCATGGTGCGCGGGTCCACGCCGGTGTAGTACATGCAGGTCGACATGGTGGACGGCGTGGGGTAGAAGTCCTGCACCTGCTCGGGCATGTAGCCCATGTCGCGCACGGCTTCGGCAAGGTCCACGGCTTCCTTCATCGTTGAACCGGGGTGACTCGAAATCAGGTACGGCACCACATACTGCTTGAGTCCGTATTCGCGGTTCAGGCGTTCAAATTTACGGCAGAACGCATCGTAGGCGGCGCGGCTCGGCTTGCCCATCACGGACAGCACCGCGTCGCTCACATGCTCGGGCGCTACGCGGAGCTGGCCCGAGACGTGATGCTCCAGCAGCTCGCGCAAAAACTCGTCCGAGGCATCGGCCATGGTGTAGTCAAAGCGGATGCCGCTGCGTACGAAGACCTTTTTGACGCCCGGCAGCCGGCGCAGGTCGCGCAACAGCTGCGTGTAGCCGCTCTCGTCGACCACCATGTTCTTGCACACACTCGGCCACAGGCAGCGCTTGTTCTTGCACACGCCGTGCTTGAGCTGCTTGTCGCAGGCGGGACGGCTAAAGTTAGCCGTCGGCCCGCCCACGTCGTTGATATAGCCCTTAAACTCGGGGTCGTGCGTGAGCAGCTCGGCTTCGCGCATGATCGAGTCGTGACTGCGCATCTGCAGCACGCGACCCTGGTGGAAGGTGAGCGCGCAAAACGAGCACTCACCAAAACAGCCGCGGTTGGAGCTAATGGAAAACTTGATCTCCGCAAAGGCTGGCACGCCGCCCGCCGCGTCGTAATCGGGATGCCAATCGCGTGCGTAGGGGAGTTCGGCCACCTCGTCCATCTCATCGGTGGTGAGCGTCGCCGACGGCGGGTTCTGCACCACATAGACGCTGTTGGGGTAGGGCTCTACCAGGCGATGTCCGGTGATGGGGTCCATATTCTGCTGCTGCACATTGAAGCTGCGTGCGTAGTTGAGCTTGTCGGCGGTAAGGTCGTCCCAGCTGGGCAGCAGGTCGTAGTCGTAGACCTCGTCGAGCGAACCCGTGCGGTAAACGGTGCCGTTGATATAGGTGATCTGATCGACGGGCAGCCCCGCGTCGAGTGCGTCGGCGATCTCGACGATCGCGTGCTCGCCCATGCCGTAGATGAGGATGTCGGCGCCCGAGTCGAGCAGTACCGAGCGCTTGAGCTTATCCTGCCAGTAGTCGTAGTGGGCCAGGCGGCGCAGGCTTGCCTCGATGCCGCCGATGATGATGGGGGCGTCCTTAAACGTCTGGCGGATGAGGTTGCCGTAGACCGTGACGGCTCGGTTGGGACGGCGCCCCTCCTCGCCACCGGGGGTATAGGCGTCGGTGTGGCGGCGGTGTTTGGTCACCGAATAGTGGTTGACCATGGAGTCCATGTTGCCGGCACTGACCAAAAAGCCCAGGCGCGGCTCGCCGAGCACAGTGATGCTGGCGGGGTCGGTCCAGTCGGGTTGGCAGATGATGCCCACCTTGTAGCCGTGCGCGTCGAGGACGCGACTGATGATGGCCATGCCAAAGCTGGGATGGTCCACATAGGCGTCGCCGCAGATGTAGACAAAGTCGCACTGGTCCCAGCCACGCGCATCCATGTCGGCGCGGCTGACGGGGAGGAACTTATCGCGGCCCGGTCGCCAGGGGCGGGCGGGCGTCGCTTGGGAA